>CAJXDJ010000135.1 GCA_913052045.1 uncultured Dehalococcoidia bacterium | reverse complement strand
TCAAAATGTACTTTTTGTGATATTCGATTAACAAAGTATAGGTATCGTAGTGCAGAACATGTTTTATCGGAAATGCAATTTTTAAAAGGTTTAGGTGTGAAAGAGTTCTTCATTCTTGATGATACCTTTACCATCAACAAAAACCGGCTTTATAAACTTTGCAACTTAATGCTAAGTTGTGTCGAAATTTTGCTTTCTGTATCCTGTCCTTCGCACCCAACTTTTGCGACTAAACTCGCCTGTGTTTTGGCTGTGCGGGGCCAACCCGTAAACCCGGGGTCCATGTAAGACACGTTTGCATAACCCATGTTTAAGAGAGTCTGCCCTGCCAGGGCAGATCGACCAGTCCCACCTCAATGGACGAAGATGGTTTTGGCTTTATCTGGGATCGTATTTTCTATGCGTCCCTCTATCAGACCCCGTGATAGAAGAATTGCCTCTTTTATATGTCCGTTGATCCACTCAGTTGGCTCTCGAACGTCAAGTATGACGAAATCTTCATCCTGTTGTAGTTTTGAATAAACGATTTCTAGCGCAGTGGAGGGTACCGCCGCCTGGGCTTCTTCTACCATTCTCTTTCCCACGTTTGCTTCATTCATCTGGGCACCTCGTCTCTCTGACTATTTAGAGAAATAGCACAATGTTTGATTCGGGTCAATAGCATAGACGGTCGACGCGTTTTCGAGTAGTGTAATAATTGCTATACTATTCTACGACAATCTAGATCAATATTGGACGGTTTCATGGCTCGTATAAAGTCAGCCTTCGAAAAAGCGATGGAAAGAGTTGAACAGATAAAGGCTCCGGATGCTGTTAAAAAGCTGGAATGGGAGTTCGTGCCCTTGGGCCGAAAATTAGCGGGATCGTATATGAAATTTGAGGGAGATCCGTTTAAGAAGTTTAGTAGCTCAACGGACGAAGCTAAACCTTACTTAAAAAAGGGAATGATTGAGGTTTTGATAGCGAATATACAGCTTCCAAAGAAGGAAAATATAGACGCGATCAATAAAAGATCTTTTGAAGGCCTAGCAATTCTTCTCCAAGAATATCAGCCTGCCAAGGACTTGTTAGAACGGGCTATATATGTAACCCAGCAATACGCGCAGTATGGAAATCCTCAAAGAGAGCAGGCCTATTTGGAGCTAAAAAAACAAATAGAACAAGTTGTCATGGAATCTCTCGCCCGGCAAGGAGGTGGTGTACCCCCCCCAGCTCAGGGAAACATTAGAGTGGAAACGATGCCGGAATTCCAACAACAATGGATGAAAATATCGGGCCAGATTGATCATCAGTATGAACAGCATTTAGATCAAATTCGTCAGGAATTGATCAATTCACCCTAGTATGGAAAATCGAGAGAATGAACTGAATCGCCTAGAAGATGCGGTGGCCAGGACAGAGGTAATAAAAGCTCCTAGTCAATACCTTCATACATTCGGTATTACAAAACTACACTACTATTTGGTCACGGAGCCTAGTTATATGGACCTGGTTAAGGGTCCGTCGGAAGCTGTTGTTAGAGAAGGTGACGTGATCGCATCTATGCCAGTAGTGGTTACTCCAACATACATGACTCATCTAGAGGGATTTGGGGAAGAGGCCTATCAATACTTTGAGGAGTTAAAACGGAGTTATGGTCCCAACGCACCGGGTTTACTATATAGTTATTCCAACCAATTAGGGGGGACAGAAATTGTAGAGGGAACTGCATTGGATGTTGCTCAGCGGATTGGGGGAAGGACTCATGAGCAAGGAGAGACGCTTTCAGCGGTAATTAAGGGTGTAGACGATTTATGGGATGTTTCACTGTTGAAGTTTATTTATGAGTATACAATGGCTTCTATTTCCTCCAACCTTGGTGCAATGAGACGAGGAGGATTGCTCTCTTCCTCAGAAGTTAATGGGGTACCAACTGGAGCCTTAAGACGGATAGAAACCATGTTTGATGATGTTAGGAAAGGCGGAGACCCCGGCGTATTGAAACGCGAACTTGATATGTGGGAGCTTTATCGTGTTTTCGAAGACAAGTTTTTGGATTTGTTTAGAAAATAGGAAACTTTATTCCCTATCGTAGTATCGTGTTTTTGAAAGTATTGAAGTTTAATTCGGCATAGTATTCCAAGAGAACTGCTGGTCATTATGTTGTCTGCTGGCAGGGTCTTGGTTTCTAACTACAACAGGATTCATCTATGCTATCATAATTGGATAAAGTGTCCTGGAGAATGAAATGTTGGATCTCCTCATAATAAATGGCTTGATCATTGATGGTACGGGGAATCCTGGTTTTTACGGATCGATTGGCGTAGAAAAAGAAACAATAAGAATGTTTAGAGGGGATGTGTCGGATGTGGCTTCCCAGAAAACAATCGACGCACGAGGTCAAGTAGTTTGCCCAGGGTTTGTGGATCTACATTCTCACGCTGGACTTACCATATTAGGGGAACCTCACCACGATCCTAAGGTGAGACAAGGAGTTACTACAGAGCTTATAGGTGTAGATGGTATATCGCATTCGCCGTTTAAGAGTTATGAGGAACTTCGCAGATATATTTGGCTGGATTCTGGACTTAACTGGTATCCTCCAGAACCCGCTGATTGGTTAACAGTAGCCCAACAACTGGATAAATACGAACAATCAGTCGCCATCAATATCGCATATATTTTGGGCAATTCGCCAGTTCGTATTTGGGCCATAGGATGGGAAGATAGGGCGGCGACTGATAAAGAGATACAGGAAATGAAAGCGGTAACTAGGGAGGCTATGGAAGAGGGGGCATGGGGGCTGTCGACAGGTTTGGATTATCCTCCTGGCGCTTATGCTAGTACCGATGAGTTGACAGAACTCGCGGAAACCTCGGCAAGACTCGGAGGGTTTTATCACACTCATACCAGAGCTAGTCTCAAAAAATATGGTCTTATGGCTCCATGGGAAGAAGCCTTGGATATCGGTCGGTCGAGTGGTAGTCCTGTACATATGACACATTATCGACAAACTGCCGAAGGTAGTGGCAGTCACTGGGATTATATCGGACTTATAGAAAACGCCAGAAATGAAGGACTAGATGTAACATTTGATTGCTATTCGTATATATATTCCAGCACGTCCATAACGATAGCGATTCCGAACTGGGCTAAGGATGGTGGGCCAGAACGTTTGATGAAGGCTCTAGAAGATCCGGATGACCGCCGCCGCATTGCCGCAGAGCTGCCAAGCGACAGGCTGGCAACTGCTACCCTTACCAATTTCAAAGTACCTGAAAATAGCAAATATGATGGCAAGAGTATTTTGCATATAGCCGAACTTCGTGGACAAGAGCCTGCGTATGCTCTGATGGATCTCTTGCATCAGGAAAATCTTGGTCTTTGTACTGTTGGTCCGGGCACCAATCCCCAGACGCTACCTGCGTTTGTATCTCACCCTGCAGGTATGATAGCTAGTGATGCTGTGTTATTCGGTGAATTCCCTAGCCCAAGAAGTTATGGGTGTTTCCCCGTAGTACTTGCCGAATTTGTAAGAGCCGAAAAGCATCTAAGTCTGCCGGAAGCGATCAGAAAGATGACCTCATTCCCAGCGCAGCGACTTGGGTTGCGAGAAAGAGGTATTCTTTTGGAAGGGTTTAAGGCAGATATAGTGATATTTGACCCGACAACTGTAAAAGCTCCCGCCACCATAAATAAGCCAAAGCAGTTTCCTATAGGTATAAACTATGTGATCGTCAACGGAAGCATCGTTGTAGATAATGGGAACAACACAGGTTTGTTGCCAGGAAGAGCGCTCAGAAGAGGTAGGGATTAATCGCAGATTGGATAGGATCTACGGTGCTATTGTTGTGGGCCCAGTTGTTTAACTAAGTTAGGTCGCCTGCGCTGGTATTCTGTTTCCAGCAGGCCCATAATCATCGAGTCGTGCCATTGACCACCTTTCCAATGAGTGCTTCGTAGATGGCCTTCCAATATAAATCCCACTCGCTCGACTAAATGGCTTGCATGGATATTGTAAACAGGGACATCTACCCATGCACGATGAAGTTTATAAGTAAAAAACACTATGTCTAGA
>CAJXDJ010000134.1 GCA_913052045.1 uncultured Dehalococcoidia bacterium | reverse complement strand
GGCCCTGACCTGTTATTTTTTCACATCCTAGAACCTCAATCATTTGGTGAAGATTATACTGACGCAATTCTTGAGGTCCTTGACTCTCTCAAGATAAACCGATACATACGCATCGGAGGGATGTATGACGCAGTCCCACACACACGCCCTATTTTAGTCACCGGTTCGGCACAAGGCACGGTGAAGGATGAGCTAAAAGATTTGATAGACCTGCAATCGAACACTTATCAAGGACCAACTTCAATAGTTAATCTTGTTTCGGACGGTATAAACGAACGAGGAATCGACAATATAAGTCTTATGGCACATTTACCACAATATGTACAACTAGAGGAGGATTTTGCTGGAGCATCTAGCTTACTAGAGGTTCTATGTAAAATATACGCTCTACCTCCTGAGTTAGCGAACCCCAAGAAAGGACGACAACAATATCGAGAACTCAACACCGAAATCCAGCGGAACCAAGGGCTTAAAGCTCTGATTCAACGATTGGAAATACACTACGATTCTAAGACTAGCTTTGAGGGTGGGGATTCCGAAGCCAAACTCTCACCCGAGGTAGAGAAATTCCTAAGGGAGATGGGAGAACGTTTCGATAAAAACTAAACCTTCTCAATCGGAGCGTATCCCAGCAATAACCGTTTCACTCCAGCATCTTTAAATGCTACAACCACTTCCTGATCAAAGCTGTTTCCCGAAAGGCTTATAATAATTCCATTACCAAAAATCTTGTGCTCTATTTTGTCGCCAGTTTTTAGGACTGGCATGGGAATTTCCTCAACCTCATCTTCTAAGATATCTGTATCTTTTATAACCTGTGCATACCGGGATTTCTGTCGAATCAACTGGGGGCCAGATAACAAATCCTGGGGCATCTCTTGCAAAAATCGTGAGGGTATACTTGATCCACTTGAACCCATGAGGCCTCGCCGGAAGGCTCTTGTCATGTAGAGCTCTTGTTTAGCACGAGTAATTCCAACATAACACAAGCGCCGTTCTTCTTCTATTCCTTCCTCGGAATCCATCGATCTGTAATGTGGGAGTAATCCCTCCTCCATCCCAGTCATAAAAACTACTGGAAATTCCAAACCCTTTGCCTGATGAAGGGTTATCAAAGTAATTCCATCTGAGTTTTCTTTTAATGTATCCACATCAGACACTAAAGCGAGATGTTCCAACAAAGCAGTTAGATCCCCTGAGCTATCCCCAGAAATAAACTCTTGGGCCATGCCTTTCAATTCTAAAATATTATCCCAGCGATCTTCTAGATTTCCTGTTTGTTCTAAATAATTACGATATCCTATCTTCTCCAAAAGCATTTCGATGGTTTGAGATATATCAATAACTCCGGCAGAGACCCTCAGCTCTTCTATAGTCAAGAAAAATCCTTCAAGAGCCTTTAAGGACCTTGAAGACAATTGGTGCTCTGGAATGTTTCCTTCAATGATTCCCTGTATTACTTCATATACAGATAGATGCTCCCGTCGTGAACACATAATTATTTTCTCGATAGATCTAGTACCTAACCCTCGTGGTGGAATATTGATCACGCGTAATAGACTAATCTGATCACCTGGATTATTAATGACTCTGAGAAACGATATGAGGTCCTTTACTTCTCTACGATGATAAAAGCGAACTCCACCAATGATACGGTAACGTATACCATAACGAAGACAGGCTTCTTCCAACGCCCTAGACTGCGCATTAATTCGATACATAATGGCGACATCGTTCAACATCCTGTTTTTTTTCGTCATCAACCTATTAATTTCTTCCATTATAAAATTAGCTTCTTCCTTCCCAGTAAAACATTCATGAACGACTATATGAGATCCTCGCTCTTTAACCGTCCAAATTTTCTTTTCAATACGCTGTTTATTAGCTGATATCAATCCCTTGGCCACATCCAAGATGTTTCCTGTAGACCTATAATTTTCCTCCAATTCTATAAGGGCAGCATCCGGAAAATCTTGTTGAAAACTAAGGATGTTTCTAATATCCGCGTTTCTCCACGAATAGATTGCTTGATCCGGATCGCCTACGACGCACAAGTTGCGAAAACTGCCAGACAAGATCTTGGCCAGCTGATACTGGACAATGTTCGTATCTTGAAATTCGTCCACCATGACATGAAAAAATCTTTTCTGGTACTGTTCCAATACTGATGGCTGACTCTTGAAAATTATCAATGTTTTCAAGAGAAGATCATCGAAGTCTACCCCGTTATTAGCCGATAATATTCGTTCATAAGAACCATAAACCTTTCCAACAATCTCATCATAAAAACTTTGGCCCTTGGTTTTAAATCTATGCACATCCAACATCGTGCTTTTTGCTCTAGATATAGCAGATTGTATTCCCCTAATTGGATATCGCTTAGGATCCACTTCTACTTCTTCCATAGCCATTTTTAATGCGTCTCTTTGATCTTCACTGTCAAATATCGTGTAATCCGAGCCAAGGCCTATATGTTTTCCATATCGCCTTAATACACTTGAACAAAAAGCATGGAAAGTCTTCACTGTAACGGCATGTGCCTTGCCTCTTATGAGATTCACTAGGCGATCCCGCATTTCGTTGGCGGCCTTATTAGTGAATGTCACGGCTAGAATCTGAAACGGACTTATCTGAATAGTATCTACAAGGTACGCTATCCTATGAGTTATCACCATTGTTTTACCGCTACCAGGGCCAGCGATAATCAAAACGGGGCCATCTACGGTTTGGACAGCCCTTCGCTGGGACGGATTCAGTTGCTGGACAATAGGGTTAGACATACATATGCAATAGTATCATGGGAAAGCAATGTTAGATTTTTAACGCCTTATGGTACCAATAGTCACTTTTGTCATAGGGTCTGGTCGTTCCGCTCTACACTGAGAAATCGTTAGTCCTGCACTTATCTTTTCTCTTACCCAAGCTTCCCATTCTTCTTTTTCCTGAACAAATGCCAAATGTTCCGCTGCTTCTTCAGGTGTGGCAATCAAGACACCGTCATCATCCCCAAAAACCATATCACCAGGATTGACCGTTATGCCACCCACAGTCACTGGAACGTTTACACCGCCCCATTCTATTCCCCAACCCCCTGTCTTACCTGTCATAGCTACAGATCCTCTGGAAAATGTAGGGAATTGCATTCTAGATATAGCCGCCCTGTCAGCAATCGGACCATCGCTAACCATTCCTGCAATACCAAGTTCGATATATCCTAATGCTCCTATTTCTCCCGTGGTAGCATGTCGATGTTCCCCCCCTCGAGCTATGACCAAAACATCACCAGGTCGAGCTATCTTTAGTGCTTCCCCTACAGCCGACGTGATTTGAGGATAAGTCTGTACAGTCAAAGCAGGACCCACTAATTTGATTGGCCGAAACATCGGCTCAATAGCTGACTCCATCGCGGATTCTATTATGTGACCTAGAGTGGCCGGAGCCAATTGTTTATAGGCCTCTATAATATCCTTAGAGAGCCTATCTACTCGTGGATGCACCTGAATCATCTATTCCTCCCTTACTAACGCCTTTAGCGGAAGTATATCATGGAGAGCAATCCATGAAAGTACGATGGCCCCTTATAGCCTGATGCCAACACCCCAAGCACCAAGATTCTCTAACTCTATCACGACCGATGTTAACCAAACTCCCATTCCCATCATTTAAATTCAATGCAATCTACCCCCTTCCCACTGAAAGCCCTTTGTGATACAAAGGCCATATCATTACAAGGAGGTCTGTGTATATGACAGATCTCAATACCAACATAGAAGCCCTACTGACAGAGAGCCGGAGTTTCCCCCCTCCACCAGCATTCGCCCAACGAGCTAATGTAAACAACCCACTTGTATATGAAGAAGCAGATGCCAATTTTGAAGAATATTGGTCCAATTGGGCAACTCAATTGGAGTGGTTTAAAAAATGGGATAAGACCCTTGAGTGGGATCCACCATTTGCAAAATGGTTCATAAATGGAAAACTGAATGTCTCATATAATTGCCTTGATCGTCATATACTATCTGGTCGCCGTAACAAAGCGGCCTTGATATGGGAGGGAGAGCCTGGAGACTGGAAAGTT
>CAJXDJ010000133.1 GCA_913052045.1 uncultured Dehalococcoidia bacterium | reverse complement strand
CGGGAAGCAAGCCGATGCCGCCGCATACCGTGGGGAGGACATTAACATGCCTGTTTTGCACTTACCACAATTAATTGGATTAGCTCTCGGCTTTACTGCAAAAGAAATGGCTATGCAGAGACACCTTGTGTCCACAGGGCCGGTGGAAGAGGCCTTAGGTTTTGAAGTGAAAGCCTAAACTATGTCTAAGAGACACTGGTTATTTAAGTCAGAACCTACTGCCTATTCTTTTGAAGACTTGATCAAGGATGAGGTGGCCGAATGGGATGGTGTTAGAAATTATCAAGCTCGTAATATGTTACGTGATGATGTAAAAGAAGGAGATGGGGTTCTTTTCTATCATTCAAATACTCAGCCATTGGCAGTTGTGGGAACGGCCTTAGTAGTGAGATCAGGCTATCCGGATCACACAGCTTGGGACGTTCATTCTGAGCATCCTGATCCCAAGAGTACTCCAGGTAGTCCAATATGGTATATGGTTGATCTTGCACCCGATAAACTGTTCAGCAATCCTGTTACAAGGGTATTCATGATGAGTAATTCATTTTTGAGTAATATGATACTTTTGAAAAAAGGGACTCGCCTCTCGATCCAACCAGTGACCAAGGAAGAATTCGAAGAAGTAGTCAGAATGAGCAATTCGATTCAATGACGGAACAGGATCTTATTAGTATTAACAAATAGAGATAGTTGCAAGTATCAATTTGGTGTCTCCTCAGTGTTTTAATATCGCGCACCGAGCGTAAATAACCTAAGGTTTTAAGGCCGCCAAGTATTGTGCCCAAGGCTGTAGATTAAGCTTGACCCTGAGGGTAAAAGCTTGCTTCTGTAAGATAGATTTATGGTCAGTATATGGAGATTATTTGTGCGTATACAAAGATTAATTGAGGAAACTCTTTTGGAAATAGATAGTGACCTTCAAGTAGCACTAGAGGGTCTTGCCGTGGCTGAACTCAATTGGAGTCCCACTAATGAGTCTAATTCGATAGGATTTACCTTTTGGCATCAGACTCGGGCAGAAGATGCTTGGATCAGCGATTTCGCTATCGGCAGACAACAAATTTTTGAACGAGATTGTTGGGCGATGATATGGAAAATTTCTCCGGCCGATACTGGATTCAATTATGGCAAAGATCAGTTAGCTATGTTTATAACACCTCCGATTAGCGAGCTGCATCAATATGCGAATGCAGTAAGGCGGCAAACCTTAGAATATTTGCAGAAGCTTAGTGAGGTCGACTTCGATTTAAAACCTGATTCAGACCATCCTTACAGGAAGGGGTATACTTTAGGCAGAATGTTTGGCCATATACTCTGTGAATTGAGCCAACACCTGGGCCATATACGATACCTGAGAGGTCTGCAACGGGGATTAAACCACTAAGAACGATTTCAAATCCTATTCGTCTTACACATGGGTTGTCATAGACGGTTTTGACTACTAGAGCCTAGGTCTTGTTTAAGGCCAGGCATAAAAATCCAAATCGCTATCAAGAGAAGTGCGACTGATAGCGCGTTTACGCTTAGAGCTGCTGTGACACTATTTAAAAGTTTTGCCATGGATCCCAATTCCACAGCTCCGAGTGCGCCTGTCCCGACGGCCAATTGTTGCGCCCCGCTGATCCTAGAGTGAAGTTCACTTGGTGAGGCCATAAGTATGATACTGCTTTGCATAGTTGAAAAGCCTATTTGGAATAATCCCAGACACAATAGTGTGGCAAAAGATAGGATATACCATGGAGATAAAGAAAATGCTAGAAGAGACATTGCCAAGCCGAAAGATCCCAGCCAAAAAATTCTTCCGTGTCGCTTAATTTTGTATCCCAGGAATCCCATCATAAATGATCCAGAAATCTTACCGATGCCGTCTGCGGAGGCTAGAAGCCCCATTAGACCTGGGCCTACATTAAGATGGTCCTCAGCTATTACCGGAATATACAATTGGTATTGAAATAATACATTCATAATAATAGTGGCGGTCAGAGTTGCCCTTATAGCCTGTGAGTTGTATGCGTGAGTTATTCCATCTTTAATACTTTGGAAAATTTTTTGTGTAGATCGTAACTTGGATTTTCCATCGACTTTTAGCAAGTAGGCACTTACACCATTGAGGGCATAAAACGCACAAAGCATGGCATATACGGCTGTAGCGCTATTCGTTATTTCAATTAGTGTTCCTACTAGTAGTGGCCCTACAATCAGGCCACTACTGAAACCGATATGCTCCAAGGAGATAGCCTCAACAAGTTTACGCTTCCCAACTACTTCAAAAAGCATTGCCCTCCTACTGGTATTGTCAAAGGATCTTGTGCCTCCTTTTAGTGCTGAGGCTAGGAAAATGTGCCATGGTTCTATAGAACCCAATGCCAGCACTAAAAGGAGGAATCCCATGGCTAGAGTGCCAACGACATGTGCGCCGATCATAATGTGTCGTTTATCTAACCTATCACCGAGAGCGCCTGCGTAGAGGCTAAGGGCGCACATTGTTATTGTGCGACTAAGCCCGACCAAAGCCACCTGCCATGGCGATCCGGTTATTTGATAGACCAACCAACTGCCGACTAATATTTCGGCTAGTTCACCGGAATTATTTATTGTTCCCATTATCCACAGGAATCGATAATTTCGGTTTCTTAACAGGGCGGTAAGTCTATGTTGTTTTCTTACCACACTCTAGGTTCCATTTCATGTGGATTAGAGACAAGGAGTGACAACTTTATCATGAATGGAATGATAGCTCTCTATTCCTCTATTAATTAACTTACTCATGTACCAATTAGGGTGGGTTTTCGCTGTCTTGAAGAAACGATGTCGCTATATTTAGTGTGTTTCTAAAAATAGTTATGGTGGTTCAAATCACAAAGTTCAACAACTTGTTTGGCACGAAGATTGTTTTCTTTATCTGGCGATCGTTAATAAGAGGTTTGATTTTTGCGCTATTCAATGCTAATTCCCTGGCGGTTTCCAGCGATATTCCGGATCGGCATTCGATCTTGTCACGGACTTTGCCATTGATTTGTACAACCAGAGTAATTCCCTCTTCTTTAGTCATGCCTGGGTCCCATTGGGGAAAACACTGAGTGTGGATACTAAAGGCCCGACCATTAACTTCCCACAGTTCCTCTGCTATATGAGGTGCAATGGGAGCAAGCATTAGCAAAATTTTTTCCACGCACTCTTGCCACAAAGATTGACTTATCGTTTTTTGTTCTTTTGCGCGACTTAGCTCATTTGTCATCTCCATGAGTGAGGCGATGGAGGTGTTAAACTTAAACGAATCCATTTCTTTATGAACTTTTTCGATCGTCTGATGGAGTTTGCGACGGGTCCTAGTCTCGTTAACATTCATGGGAAATTGTTTAACGTCGGTGTGAAATAGGGTCCATAAGCGATTCATCCATCGTGATATACCATTGATACCAGTGTCAGTCCAGTCACCTCCTTGATCCCATGGCCCTAAAAACATTAGATATGTACGTACGACATCTGCACCTAGTTGATTTACATAAGTGTCTGGGGCTATAACGTTACCCCTTGATTTACTCATTTTAGTCCCATTGGCTATTATGGTTCCTTGGTTGAAAAGTCGTAGAAATGGTTCATCGAAAGAAACCAGGGATAAGTCACGTAGAACTTTTGTGAAATATCTTGCATAGAGAAGGTGCATTACAGCGTGTTCTGCACCACCTGTGTACTGGTCAACCGGCATCCAATCGTTTATTGTTTCCGTGTTAAAAGGGCCCTCTTTGTAGCGTGGATTTGCAAAGCGAAACATGTACCACGAGGAATCTACGAAAGTGTCCATCGTATCTGTCTCTCGTTTAGCGTTTCTATTGCAGATTGGACACTCAACCTTTAGAAATTCTTGATTAGTTGCAAGAGGTGATTGCTCGCCTCTTGGTTGGAAGTCTGCGTCCGGAGGAAGAAGAACAGGCAAATCTTTTTCCGGGACCGGCTGAGTTCCACAGGTGGCACAATAGATTATGGGTATTGGTGTGCCCCAATATCGTTGGCGTGAAATGAGCCAGTCTCTAATCCGATAGGAAACCGATCGTTTTCCCCAACCATTTTCCTCGATGAACAATGCTA
>CAJXDJ010000132.1 GCA_913052045.1 uncultured Dehalococcoidia bacterium | reverse complement strand
AAGCTAGTGACTGGAGTTCAGACGTGTGCTCTTCCGATCTATCTTTAATAAGAACTTCTTTTACACTAAATCTTTCGTGGAGAGATCTGATACACAATGGTTGAAACCAGAGGTTCTGTAGCTGCCTGTAAGTATATCTTTCGTTTTAGTGAAGGAAAGGCAGGAATGGAAGATATTTTGGGTGGTAAAGGCGCTAATCTTTCCGAGATGGCAAACCTTGGATTACCGGTCCCTCCTGGCTTTATAGTTACCACTGAAGCTTGCCTTAAGTACTACTCGTTAGCGAAAAAAATGCCGTTTGGCTTGTGGGACGACATACTGAAACATGTGGGACATCTAGAAAAAGATGTCGGCAAGGGATTTGGAGATTCCCAAAACCCTCTATTGCTGTCTGTACGATCTGGAGCTCGGGTCTCTATGCCTGGAATGATGGACACAATTCTAAACCTGGGCATTAATGATGAAAACGTTGAAGGTCTGGCTAAGGTTATGGGAGATCGTCGTCCCGCTTTAGATGCATATAGACGATTTCTACAAATATTTGGCAACGTCGCTATGAATGTGCCTCTTAAATATTTTGAGGATTTTCTCAAAGAAACTAAGATTGTGGCTGGGGTGCGTATGGATCACCAACTTGACCAGAAACATCTGGAATCTGTGATCTTAGGGTATAAGGGCATTATTGAGGCACATGCTGGTAGACCAGTCCCCAGTAAAGCGATCGACCAGTTGAAACAAGCCGTTTTAGCGGTGTTCGAAAGTTGGAATAATCCTAGGGCTATTGAATACAGGAACCATATGAGATTTTCCCACGATTTGGGCACAGCTGTGAATATCATGGTTATGGTATTCGGGAATACTGGGCCTGATAGTGGTACTGGGGTACTTTTTACGCGGGATCCTGCTTCTGGTAGTCCTGGAATCTATGGAGAATATCTACCGAATGCCCAAGGAGAAGATGTGGTGGCCGGTTTAAGGACACCATCGCCGATTTCGAGCTTGTCCATTACTAAACCATTTTTATACACAGAATTGGAATCTCTGGCGAAACTATTGGAGACGCATTACAAGGATGTCCAGGATGTAGAATTTACTATTGAGAATGAAAGGCTTTTCTTGCTACAAACTAGGAGTGCCCAGAGGACTACTTTGGCTGCTATTAGAATCGCAGTGGATTTAGTGGCAGAGGGTATCATAACAAAAGATGAGGCGCTCTTAAGAATTGATCCAGAGGACTTAACAAAGCTGTTTATGCCTAGATTTAATGTCAAGTCGAGGAACCATGCAGTGGCTATGGATCGGCTATTGACCAAAGGAGCGCCCGCGTCGCCAGGAGCGGCCACAGGCAGGGTCTGTTTTGAGGTAGTCGAAGCATGTAGAGCAGCACAGTTGGGGGAAGATGTCATTCTGGTTCGACCTCAAACGAGCCCAGACGATATAGGAGGTGTTCTCGTAGCTAAGGGTGTTCTTACCAGCAGAGGTGGTACAACTAGCCATGCAGCCGTTGTGACCAGAGGGTTAGGCAAGCCCTGTATAGTGGGGGCTGAACAATTGGAGTTTGACAAATCTGGAGAGTATTTTTCTGTTAACGGGCAAGTTGTCAAAAATGGTGAGACCATTAGTATGGATGGAACAACCGGAGAGATATTCCTAGGGAGAATAGAAACTGTAGACCCTGATCTAGAGGATCTAGATGAAGCTGGACTATTTTTATCTTGGGCCGATGATCGCAGGGAGCTTGGTGTATGGGCAAATGCGGATACTGGTGAAGATGCTATCAAGGCCTTGGATATGGGAGCCGAGGGTATAGGCCTTTGTCGTACGGAACATATGTTTCTTGGTTCTGAGCGAGTAAATGTAGTACAGCAGGTTTTATTGAATGCTGCAGAAACTGAAAAATGGCAACTCCAAAACCCAGAGATATCGTTGACGTACGTTAAAGGATCAATGCCCGCCGATCTTCCAGCAAGTGTTCGAATATTCTGTTCCGGTTTGGCTGAATTAGAAGCTCTGCAAGTAGCAGATTTTGAAAGCATTTTGCGGGTAATGGAGGGGCGACCTGTCATAATTCGACTTATGGATGCACCCTTGCATGAATTTCTTCCCAACTACGAAAAACTTGTGGGGGAGATAGCAGAATTGAGAGTGACCAAGGGATCGTCTGACATATTGAAGGAGAGGGAGAGTCTTTTGGATCTTCTTGAAAGGTCCAGGGAATCTAACCCCATGTTGGGCCATCGGGGTTGTAGGTTGGGCCTTACATTTCCATCAATCTATGAGATGCAAGTTAAGGCGATAATAACCGCTTGTTGTAAGCTATTGGATGAACGCATCAAAGTTTCCCCGGAGATCATGATTCCATTGACATCACATGTCAACGAATTCGCTACTCTCAAAAATGTGCTTACCAAGGTTGCTGATAAGGTGCAAAAAGAAAAGGGTCATAAATTCAGTTATAAATTCGGCACCATGATCGAGGTGCCCAGGGCTTGCCTGACCGCTGATGCCATCGGAGAATTGGCTGATTTCTTTAGTTTTGGAACCAATGATCTAACCCAGACCACATTTGGATATAGTCGTGATGACGCGGAAGGCAAGTTCTTAAGACATTATATCGATACGGGGATTCTAGAGAATGATCCGTTTTTGTCTTTGGATACGGAAGGCGTAGGACAGCTGATTTCCATGGGCGTTGAAAAAGGGCGTCGGGTTAAACCCAGCATGGAAATAGGTATTTGTGGAGAGCACGGAGGAGATCCTAAAAGTATCCAATTTTGTCATGAAATTGGGCTAGACTATGTCAGCGCTTCCCCTTTTAGGGTCCCTGTTGCAAGATTATCGGCCGCACAGGCCGCCATAAATACTGTTTAGAGATACGTGTTACTGGTCTTTTGTCTCTTTAGCCCAGGTTATGATACAGAGCACAATTTGATTTAGTGGTATTGGACAATGCCTGTGTTGGATTTTTGGTGGTAGCCTCTGCAGCCTTCCGGATTTCCTCAGAAATCATAAAAAAATCAGACTTAGAGATGAGGTGTAAGCTGCCTTCAAACGCCATAAACCACATTTCAGGAACCCATCGTTTTACATAATCCATGCGGGGGGCGATGTGGCAGGCTTCCAAGTATTGTGTTGGTTCCAGTATTTGATCAGGTTTAATTCCAATACGATAAGGTAAATTGCTGTCTCCTTCTTTTCCCCAAATAGGCGAATTGTCTTCAAAAAATGGCTTGTAGACGGTGGCAGTGAGACTAAAGACCCTTAGATGTGTGATATACAGGAGTAGTTGATCTCCATTTTCTATGCGTTGTACTTTTCGTTTGTGTTGGGCACGTAGACCCAAAAGATCAAATTTTCTATCTTTGGCTATCTGGAAGTTGTCTGGATTTATTGTTACTATCCAATAGCTTTTTGGCATCAGGGTTCCTGTAGATTTGGGAGTTGGGTCACTTCATTATCACACAGACCTAATCCTATTACCAAATGGAGAAACTCTTAACTCCATAATCGAATTGTGAATTTGCATCCAATGAGATAGGGTGGGAGGTTCTTGCGTGCTACTAGTCCCTTGGATAGAATGCGACAGCAAGCTATGATTTAGCGAAACGTAGTTATGGGATAGTCTGCATGTTGATAATGATGGTCCATATATCAAATGTATGGATTGGGTAATTGACATGTGAGTTGCCTGATGATGAACTTATCGAAACGCATAAATAAACTAAAGGAACTTCTTGAACAAAGAATCCTTATTGTAGATGGGGCGATGGGTACTGCAATTCAAGCTTTGGAGTTATCCGCAAAGGATTTTGGCGGAGAGGAATCTGAGGGTTGCAACGAGATCTTGAATCTGACCAAGCCTGAACTCATTTCCGGAATTCATAAAACCTATTTACAAGAGCTACCGGACATAGTTGAGACTAATTCATTTGGCAGCACTCCATTAGTATTGAATGAATTTGGATTGGGATCGCAAGCCTATGATATTAGTAGGGCGGCTTCACTCATTGCTAGGGAAGCGATTTCTAAATTCGAGACTGCAGAAAAGTTTATTTTTGTGGCAGGCTCAATGGGTCCCACAACTCGAGCC
>CAJXDJ010000131.1 GCA_913052045.1 uncultured Dehalococcoidia bacterium | reverse complement strand
ATGACAACAAGATTTATTGATGCAAATAATCTAGAGCGTTTTAAACTCAGTCTTGGACAGATTTTTTACTTAAAAGATAACCAAGTGCTAGACGCGTCTAAAATTGATGACCGTTCAGCCTTAGCTGCTGAACTAGATTGGCAAATCAGTAGTAAGTGGTACATGCGCACCCAGGCGCAAGTGTCGACTATTACCGACAAAGTCGAACGCAGTAGTATGTCCCTAGAATATCAATATTCCAAAAATAAGATATTAAAAATAAAGTTCGTCTGACTTAAGCTTTAGGTACTTTCTGACAGCCATTAACGTGGAAATCCACGAAATTATTATTCCCATTAGAATAACCCCTATAAAAAGGGTGCCTATCAGCTCAACGTCCTGTAATTCAATTAGTTCTGGTATTTCCCTCTGTGCCAGATACAGGCAGCCTGCCAGAAAAGCAATAGCTATAATGGCAGCGTAAATACCGTGGGAAATCCCACTTAGTATAAACGGCTTTCGAATGAAACGTCTCGTTGCTCCTACTAATTGCATAGTTCGAATCAGAAATCGTTTAGAATAAATATTTAAACGAATGGTATTGTTTATAAGTGCAACGGCTATCAGAAAAAGCAATGCACAAAAGACAAGAACCAATAAGCAAGAAACAAATGACAAGAAACAAGAGAATATATTGAGTTCTGATATTTTGCATGGTGATGGTCTGGTTCGTGGCCACCGGGGCGGTGTTCTTGAATATCCCTGTAGCCGTGGTAAAGACCGCATTGGGGACATCGATGGCGGTGTAGGTTCCACTCACATACTGAAAACCGTGAGGCGGCCCACCTGCCTCGTAAATCCCAACAATATGATTTCTGGAAATATCAATTGCATAGGTGTGGGTTGCATTGGGATAATCCAGCGTGGTGAAATTGGTCCCATTATAACTGAAGCCGTGCGAAACCTGATTCGCGTCCTGGTAGAACCCAACCAGGATGTCACCTTCAACACCACGGGCTTTGGTGTGTAGGGCATTAGGAACATCGATCGCAGTGTAATTGCTCCCGTCATATTTAAAGCCGTGATACTTGTTATCGGACCCCTTGAAGTCACCAACAATAACATTCCCGGCTATTCCTCTTGCGGTTGTTTCGACAGCCCCCGGATAATCTAATGTGGCAAATTGACTCCCATCGTAACTAAAACCATGATAAACTGGTTGACCATTAACTAAATTAGCATAAATCCCTAAAACTATGTTCCCAGAAACCCCACGGGCAGATGTGTATACTGCACCGGGCACATTCAACGATGTGTAGTTGGAACCATCATATACATAACCATGAGACGCGCCGTCATTATAATCCCCAACAATCTTGCCACCTGACACTCCCCACACCCGTGTCCCCATTGCGCCCGGATAATGTACCTGGGTAAATACGCCGCCATTTAGTTGGTAACCACGAAAGACATTGGCCGTGTTCCTATAGTGCCCAACAATCGTAACAGGATCTGCAGGTGCAGTTCCTGCGGATTGAACCACAATCGTCCGAGACACCGTCGCTGCCGCATTCCCAGCCGCATCACTCACATTGTATTTAATTGAGTATGTTCCAATCACCCCCGGATTAACAACATCCCCGCCAACCTGAATGTTCGCATTCAAGTTTCCATCCACATTGTCTGTTACCGTAGTCCCTTGCTCCGTATAACTCCCCCCGAGAACCACCGTTACAGATGCGTCCCCAACCAATGAAATCACTGGCGGCGTGGTATCCTGACCAAAAGCGCTGGTAAGATTTGAGATAAACACCAATGGAATGAATATCCTCGCAAGAAGGTTGCTAGTCGAATGTTTCATATGATTAATGGGAGTAGGTAATCTTGGTTGGGTTGACTGCACTTAGAGTACATTAAATCGGTATTTTTTTCTTAAATTAAAATTTTCGGTTTATTTTTTGATCTCAATACTTCTAAAAAACTCATTGGAGGTTTAAAGAGAGAGACATACCCCCCAAAGATCCACTGTGTCGCATCAGGTTGTTTGTACAGCTTGGCCCAGCCAGAGCGTCGGCGCGGCCGGGGCTGTATTGTCCGCATTCTTGAGCGAAGGCAGACATTGCCGATAAGATAAGCAGCAACGCGCTCGCAAGAAGAAACGAACGAACGAAGTCAAAGATAGCTCTACTGGGTTAATTGGCATAAAGAGACTAGGCTTCTAGCTTCAATCGGCAAAAAACCAATCATTCCATTAGGGTGAATGGGCGGAGAGCCTCACACACAGCATAAAAAATAGCAACCTTAAGTGACTATGATTGCGTAATTAAAGACTATGAAATTATTGGTGTTTCTCTCTGAGCGAGATGGAACTCATGCTCAATACTGGAAAATGGTGATTTTTTCATCATCTAAACCATTGGTTAATAGTGATTTGAATGAATCATAATCACTTGTGTACAGCTCTAGATATGGCCATTACAAGCAAACAAGTTGAAATCGCCGACCTCCTCCGCAAACACGGCGGCAAGACCAAGAAGGAATTAAAAGCTGAAGGGAAATGAATCTAGTGGCGGAAGTTTGGGCGCAGGTGTTTGAGTACAACAACAAGTACAAATAACAACAAATGGGGTGTTTATTTCTTTTGCGCCTTTTGTACTTGTACCTAAATTTTACTTTTACCCATTAATCTCAAACTTTTGCGGCTCATTGGTTGTTTTTTATCATTATCAAGTGAGTAATCAGTAAGGTATATGCAATAATTAAACTGTTTATGTATATATCGAACTAATTGATAAAAATTAAACTTACTGGAGCCCCTCTGTTACGACTCCAATACGATTCGGGGCACCGCAATACGAACCGGTACGAACCGGTACGTAACAATACGTTAGAGATAATAAACTTTTCCCTAGAAAGTCGGAGCGAAGCGGAGACTTTCCCCGCATTTGGCGGTGTCTCATAAACATGAGATTATTCCAAAACACCGGCAATCTTTCTTTTCCCTGAGATTACTCCCCGGCTAGCCTTTATGGAGCGCACGGTAGAACACGCCCACACTATATGACATCACCTTACCTACTGTCCCGAGAGGCTCAACACCTCTTGGTTTTCTCCGGTTGCAAGTCTCCGAGAGCAGAGCCGGACGTTAGATTGCGGGGCCATCCACCTTTTAACGTGGCAGGATGGCAATGCTACGTCCAAGTGTTTTAATCGATCCGGGGAACGATGTCAACCTTTTCTTTTTGTTTGATTTTTGAAAAACTTTTAACTCTATCCTCCCCGGGGGAAAATCGAGATTTTAGCTTGACTTGTCTCCCCTATTGTAATAATTTTAGCCCCTCGTGAGGATCTCGTGGGAACAATACGCTCTTGATATAGCCCAAACCGCTTCAAGTAGAAGCGAGGATCACCATGTCAAAGTGGGGGCTTGCGCTTTAAATTCTCAGCGAATGGTTGTTTCGGTTGGTTACAACGGACTGGCTTCAGGAAAGGATGTCGCTTATGACTTCTGGAGAAACAGAGACCATCGGAGAAAATTCATGATTCATGCGGAAGTAAACTGCTTGAGTCTTTTTAAAAAAGGAGAAGCGCAAATGCTTGCAGTGACGCTACTTCCATGTTCTTCTTGCGCCACAATGATAGCAGGGTACGGAATTTCCAAAGTGGTTTACAAGGATATTTATGAACGAGACACAATAGCTTTAGAAATTTTTGACTTTTACAATATAGAATGTATTAAATATGGAAATTAAATATTCCAAACTTCACCCTCACGCAAAGGAACCGTTTCGCGCAAACACGTCAGATGCTGGATACGATCTTTTTTCAACCGACTATGTCACGCTAGAACCCTTCCAGCGAAGGCTCATCTCGACAGGCATCAATATAGAAATCCCCGAAGGTTTCTATGGAAGAGTGGCCCCAAGGAGCGGTTTAGCGTGTAAGAAAGGTATAGATGTGATGGCGGGAGTAATAGATTCCGGCTATCGAGGCGAAGTAAAAGTTTTATTGATAAACCTAAACTTCGAAGGCTATAATCTAAAACCTAACGCTTTTGAAGCAATGTTTGGTTCAGCTAATAAAATAGAAATCAAACCGGGCGACAGAATAGC
>CAJXDJ010000130.1 GCA_913052045.1 uncultured Dehalococcoidia bacterium | reverse complement strand
TCGAATCTCGTACGGGTGCCTCATACAAATCCAATAAGACGATGGGTCACTAATACGTCTATGGTCAGCACCTCGATGTTCGAGCCAAGGCCGAGATTTCACACTGCGTAACTGGGATTAATAGTAAATGTAGACTCAGGTCTAATAGATTCTATGTTAGGTACTGATACTTCCCCTCAGAAAGCCTTTCGAACGAGCTCATAATGGCTAAAGATGCTGAAGAAGTGACTAGCTCCCCTGACGAGGAAGAAGCTGATAAACCTGAGGAAGAGGTTGCGGATGAAGTTCTTGAAAAAGCAGATGAAGGCGATAAGCATGAGAAAGAAATCAGTGAACCATCTTCTGATGACAACGATGCAGCACCCGTAGTTGAAGGTACCGTTATCGAAGAAAGCGTCTACGAAACAACGGAGGACAAGGGCGGTGAAAATACGGGAGAAGGGAGTGTAGCGAAACTAAAGCGGCTAGCCTCAGATTTGCCTTACACAGTATGGGGCATCTTAGCTTTTGGTTTGGCGCTGACTCTCGTATTATACTTTTCAGACTCCGCCGTAGAAATTAAGGATAGTGAAGTATGTTTGGATTGCTCACAGGGATTGAAAAATGGGGCTATGGGGATTTTTGTAAGAGATGACTATGTCTACCTTGCTGACTACGATGCAGGATTAATTATTGTGGATATTTCTGATCCAGATAATCTGAAAAGAATCTCGCAAGTCGATACGGCATACTCTAAAAGTCAGGATGTCGTAGTCCATGGAACGCATGCCTACATTGCCGACGGGATAGGGGTCTCAATTATAGACATAGAAGACCCATATATGCCAGTCCTTGAAGGAAACTATACTACCAATGGTTTTGTGGAAGATGTTGCATTGGGGCCACTAGATGGTGAAACTCAATATTTGTATGTGGCCGGTGGATATGATGGGCTAAAAATATTAGATGTTACCGACCCAGCTGATATCAAACTGGTTGGTGAATATAGTACTTATGGCACTATGGCATACGTTAGCTCGGTAGAATATGATGATTCAGAATCGGTTTACATTATTGAGGATGGAGTTGGTATCAGGCTTGTAAGTGTTGCGGATCCGAAGAATCCAACTAGTATTCACACCTGGACGGAAAACAATGCCCTTGAGATAGCTGCTTTCGGTGACTATCTATGCGTTGCTACTGGAACTGGTGGTTTGTTGACCAATGGAGACTTAACTAATTGGAATTACTTGTACCATATTGGTTCCTTCAGTTCGTCCGGATTCACCTCAAATGTTGATATTGAAAATGGGCTTGCGTATGTCTATAGTCAAGGTGAAGGGATACAAATTCTTGATATTGGTGAGGCGGCACCTGAAGTTGGAAACAGTTATGACTTGCCTTTCAAGAAAATAGCATACTATTCGGACACCCAACTTATTGTTAGGGATATGGTCGTCAAAGACGATTATATTTACATTGCTAGTGGGCAGGAGGGGCTTACGGTTGTAAACGGTAATTTGGGCCCGCCCAGTCTCATGCATAATATTCTTACTGGGCTGTCGTTTGTATTGACTTTACTTGTAGCTTTTGGTTCCAATGAGTGGGATCGTAGATCTCTCAGCCGAAAAACTCGGCCTCTCGTAAATGTGCTGGAGCAAGACGTATCAAGAACTGACAATGATTTGACGGCATTTGGATTTGAGAGCGAACTTAAGGAAAAATATCTGATTCCGGCACAAAAATTCGCGGAGTTCGGAGATAGAGCCAGTATGCGCAAGGCGCTAGTACTAGTGGGTCAGGGATCGATTAAGATAAGAGTTATTTCTGATGCGATATCTGCTTTTGAAAAAATTGAGAAAGCAGCACAAGAAAGCAGAGATTCTAATATAGTTGTGGAGGAGTCTGAAATAGAGGAAATCAAAAATTTATTCAATGTATTCGAATATCTCCCAGCCAAAATGAAGGCCCATTCTTTGGATGTGAAAATTGCTGGGCTACACGAATCCAAAACGAAAGCTGAAAATGAACTCTCGGAACTAAAACAAGCTCTTTCCGATGCAGACGCTTACATAAACATAAACAAGCTAGAGGGCTTATCCACAAACGATGCTGAGATGAAACTGAATGCAGGATATCCTGATATTGCTCTAGATGAGATTTCCAAGATACGAAATGAAATCAAAGAGTGCTTTTCTTCCGCCCAGCCTCGGCTTACCGCCGTATTACCAAAGACACTTGAGGCAAATGTTTGGGTGCGAATAGGCATCCCAGTGACCAACGAAGGTGATGCTCATGCCAAAAACATTCAGCTTTCACTAGATGGAATCGAGACAAAAGATTTGATACCCATTGAAACTCTCCGTTCTGGAGACACGGTCGAAGTAGAAACGGCACTGCGCACTGATGGTGCTGGGAGCATCCCTGTAACGCTCTCTTTGAATGGTAGTGATGCCTACAATAACTCTCCGACCAGTGCAGAAATCAAGGAATGGATCGATGCTGGAGCAGGGGGTTCCTCCTCCACGCCGATTGAAACGACACTACCTCCAACAAAATCTTCAGTGTCTCTTGGATCTACAACTACGGCAGAAGATTGGAGACCTCCAGAAGGACTCGAAGGAGATCTAGCCGTTTTAGGTGAATACTTTAGTCTAAGAAGAAGAGCATACCAAACCGCACCGGCGAATGAGGCACTTCTAGATGAACTCCACAATCGGCGCGAGGATTTCGCTATTTCTTCCTATTTCGAGATTCCTACTATACCGTCTGACATTCTACAAGAATGGGCCTTGCCTCCAAATCTCAGGGGTAACGTTCATCTTGACACTGTACGCAAGGATATCGTTGAACAGATAGTCTCGGCCCCGTCGGATGAGAATTTTGTGATAATTGGTGAACCTGGCGTCGGAAAAACTGTGCTGTTGTTCGAAGTGCTGGACTGCTTGATGGCCCAGTCACCGGTAGGAATCATAACTACTCCTGCTCTCGGTGACGCACATCTAACGTTTGGAACGCGTCTCTTTTATGACGACGTTCCTGAAAACATGGACCTTGTAGACTCAATCAACAGTCGACAAACCAAGGGATTGATACTTTCTGCAAGGGAACTTGACTGGCAAGCTTTGCCTGAATCATTCCAAGGGCTTTTCAAGCGTCTTACCGTTCCTTTATTCACAAAAGAAGACATGGTTCCTCTATGTCACAGTATGCTCGGTTTCTCGGGATTGGGGTATGATAAAAGTGCAATTAAACTCCTAGTGAATTTTGCTGAGGGATCTCCGATCTATGTATGGTCATTGATACGGGAATTGATGCATTCCGGAATTAGAACGCTTTCCGAGACATATATCCGGGAACATGCCACTAAGGGAATGGCAAACTACGTAGCCATGCTTCTCCAACGCCTTCTAAAAGACGGGAAAGAATTTCGGCCAGGTGGTCTGCATGCTCTGACCTGCATGGTCTTTCTGACAGAATATCTAGATGAAAGGCGATGTCATGATTTATATTTCAGAACGGCTGCCGAGGTTATGGCTGAACACACCGAAAAAGAATTTGATGATTCGCTCCACATGGTTACGTTCAACCATGTTATGGCATATCTTTCTGGAGAAGGTGCTGTGGTACACTTTCCTCACGACACGTGGGTAGATGTACTAGGTGGAGCAGGAAGTCTAAATCCATTCCGTGCCGAGATACAGACCATTCATAGTGCCTTTGAGGACTCGGGAATCTTCAGAGAAATAATGAAAGAAACCGTCGTCGATACGTGGAGTACACTATCTTCACGCTACCGCCGTAGTCCTGCACGAAATCGGGACTCGTTCCTTGCACTGGCGGACACATTGCTTCGTAATTTCACGATAAGTGACCTGAAAGAGCTCGATGTGGATTGCGATCTTATGCGTGAAGTTGCTTCATCACACTCGCATTTACCTTTGGCTGCAATGCTGGTATCCAAACTTCAGACCGCGCAACCAACGCAAGTATCAAACGTAATCAATATCCAGGATTCTGTCATTAATCGATCTGAGATTGGATGATTCCTTCTTACTGATTAACGTCTTCTTCCATTAACTCGCTAGCTTTCTTGGAGTCGGGCACTTTTTCTCTGGAAGT
>CAJXDJ010000129.1 GCA_913052045.1 uncultured Dehalococcoidia bacterium | reverse complement strand
AGAAGATGATATTTTTCTAATCGATAGGGATCACCATGAGGTTCTGAAATTCAATACTAATGGAGAGGTTATTTTTAGACTAGGAAAACGCGAGAGGCCAGCGTTTCAGGCCCCGTTTAATCATCCTACAGATATCGGAGTAGCTCCCGATAGCGGTGATATCTATGTGAGTGATGGATATGGTAATTCCAATGTACATCGGTTTTCCTCAGAAGGTAAATACTTGGGCTCGTGGGGTAAGCCTGGTGACAAACCTGGAGAATTTACCACTCCACATGCTGTTTGGATAGATGACAATGAAAGGGTTTATATAGCAGACCGAGAGAATAACAGGATCCAGATATTTAGTTTGGAGGGAGACTATATAACCGAATGGAGGGACTTGTTTCATCCCATGGACATATTCCAAGATGGAAAAGGGCGATTTTTTGTTTCTGATCAAATACCGAGAATATCAGTATTTGATTCAACGGGTACCCTTTTAGCTCGTGGTAAGACAGCTGCAAACCCACATGGTATTTGGGGCGATAAACTTGGTAATCTCTACGGGGCTGGGAACGAAGCTGGACTTACCAAATATAGAAAAGTCGCTTTGTAGATAGTATTGGAAATGTGTGGTAAGCCAGAGGTTATATATGCCGCCCAAAACTACATAAAACGTCGATATAATATAAAAATAATTTCTGTTATGGGCATTGTAGGCGTGATCAATTCAATGTTTTGAGGCTGTCATTCCTGATAAAATCGCAATCTGCTTCATGAATCCTCAAAACTCTAACGGTGTAAGGGATATAACGTGTACCAATACATTAAACAACTATCTTTATGAGTGTTTAGTATGGTGTCGCTCCCATATGTATGCAGCCACTATGCCAATTGGGATAACCAAAATAGATGCGAGCACTATCACGATTATTGTAAGTGAGTCTATCCCTACAAGTTCTTCTAAGCGAATTCTTATCCATTCCAATAAAACGGGATCTCCGGGCTCACCGTGATGTGCAACTATGGATTGGAATCGATTCACATTAACCTGTTTGTAAAATCGGGTCAGAATCGACTAAATATCGGCTTGAATACTTCTTTTCTCGTATAGTAAAACTGACAAAGCTAGCTATCGCAAGTGAGACCGCTGCTATTAGAAATGGAATATCGTATGACCCAGTGATATCTCGGAGTTCACCAGCCATTTGGATGCTTAATCCCCCTCCAAATTGGTGCAGCATGAAAATAACTCCTGAGAGAATGCCTATGTTCTTTAGGCCGTAAACGTCTGCCGTAAGCGCCGTTGTTGGGGGGACAGTAGCAATCCATGAGAATCCAGCCAATATCGCGAAACCCCACAATCCTACTAAACCTGGTGAAATCAGGAGTAGAGCGTACCCTACCCCACGTAGTCCATATATTACAGCTAAAAGATTTTTCCGCTGGAAACGATCTCCTAACTTACCAGCTGTAAGCACTCCCAACACGTTTAGTCCACTCATTACTCCAAATACAGTTGCTGCCAACGAAGGCGAATAACCTTGTTCTATCACATATGGAACAAAATGTGTTGATATGATACCTGTGGTAAATCCACACACAAAATAGGCCCCTGATAATTGCCAAAGAAGTGGCGATCTAAGAGCTTGTTTCCAGTCATTTGTTGCCAATGAGATGTTGTTAGTAGAAGAGGCAGGTGTTGTTGTGGTAGCTTCTTGATCGGGCTCGATTAATCCTAGATCCTCGGGTTTTTCCCTGATTATCAAATATGTCACTGGAACGGCTAAGAGTAGGATGAGAAGTCCTAATACTATCCATGTCTTTTCCCATCCCATAATGGTAATTAACTGCTGACTTAGGGGAATCAATATCATGGCGCCCATGGGAGGCCCGGCGGCAATTATACCTATTGCAGTCGATCTTTTTTTCCGAAACCATTTAGATGTTAATGCTATTGCTATGTTCATAGATCCCCCACTACTTGCTATAGCTCCAACTATCCCGAACATGATGATTATGAACAATATGTTGAACGTAAAACTTAGGCTCAATGTGGATATGGCGATTCCGAGAAGCCCGAGAAGCATTATTTTGCGTCCGCCGATACGGTCGAATAAGCGTCCAGCGAATGGTTGACATATTCCTGCGACGTAAAATCCGATAGAAGCTGGAAGGGATACGGCTCCTCGATCCCATCCAAAGTCCTTACTCATTGGGATAACAAAGACCCCGAAACCATTTCTTGTTCCAACAGTTAGAAAGGATACAAAAAAAGACGTGGCTACAATGAGCCAACCATAATATATGCCCTTTCTCTTCTTGATGTTCTTTCTAGTAGATTCCGGAGTCATGTTTTGAGGTAGTTTAGACCCCAAAAATATCTTAATCAAGTAAAAATGTGGGTGTTTCTAACCGCGAATTTCGAGTTGTTTAGCTAAATCTCCTGGATCTGTTACCGGAAACTGGCAAGAATAGTTTGCACAAACATAAGCTGAGGGTTTTCCATTAATCTTGGTTCGGAACTTTAAAATGGGTGATGGGTCTAAACCTTTGGGATCCCCTACTATCGAGGCTGCAAACACAGTGTGAGGCAAAAATTTGTCGTATATCACTTGTAGTAGCGCTTTTCCATCCGGATCCTCCCGATTTCCAATTATTGCGACTTCATTGGATTGATTTACGTAGAAATCCAATACTCCGAGCCATTCTCCCATGCCATAGGGGTGTTGTGTAGCCAAATTGCTAATCGATTCTAGGGCCTTAGATGCTACTTCGTGGTAGTGTTCCTCTCCAGTGAGCACGGAGATCTGTAACAGCACAGAACATGCTACTGAAGCTCCACTTGGTATGGCGTTATCGAATGATTCCCTGGGACGGATCATGAGTGCTTCATGGTCCGTCCCAGTATCATAGAATGTGAGTTCGGTTTCTTCCCAGAATAAGTTTAACATGTCATCTGTCAGGTATCTTGCCGTCGTAAGCCATGTGGGATCCAGGGTTAGCTTGTAAACTGAAAGCATACCTAGAGCTAAAAAACTATAGTCTTCAAGATATCCATTTAATTTAGATAGTCCCTTATAGTGAGTCCTGAGCAAACGGGTCCCTTTGAAAAGATTATCCCTAAGGAAAGAGGCATTTTGTATGGCTGCTAGTTCATATTTCTTTTCTTGAAGAGTCCCCGCAGCATCTGCCAATACCGATAACATAAGCCCATTCCAGGATGTCAATTGTTTTTCGTCTACGGATGGGGCTATACGTTTGGAACGAACGCCCAACAGGCGTTGTTTGTTTGCTTGAATGATTGTTTCTAGCTTTTTAGCCGAAATCCCCGCTGATTCAGCTATGGTTTGAAGATCTTCCTTTATATTTAGAATGTTTTCATTCTCAAAATTCCCTTCGGGGCTAACATCAAATAAACGACTGAAGACTATAAAATCTTCTTTTCCTAATTCCTCCAAAATTTCCCCTTCTGACCACAAGAAGAATTTCCCCTCCACATTTTCGCTATCAGCATTTTGTGAGGAAAAAAAGCCCCCATCTTTACCTGTCATCTCTCTTAGAACATAGTCTAGGGTATCCTCCAAAATGTTCCTATAGAAATGGTTCCCGGTGATCTTATATGTTTCCAAGTAAACGCGAGACAACAATGCGTTGTCATAAAGCATTTTTTCAAAATGTGGAACGAGCCATTTCTCATCAGTAGAATATCTGTGAAATCCACCGCCCAATTGATCATATATTCCCCCATAGGCCATTTTCTTCAGGGTAAATTCCACCATCTTGAGGGCATCTAAATTGTTAGTGGAGTAATGATAGCGTAGTAAAAAGCTAAGAATCATTGGCTGTGGAAACTTGGGTGCTCCCCCGAATCCTCCATATATAGGATCAAAGTCTCTAGATAAGGTTGAAAATGCTGTGTCACAAATTTCTTGGGAAGGTTTGCCACGGAAGTTTGCATGATGGGCATTCTTATGGATAAGTTCTAGGATTTGGTCAGTTGCTGTTTCGACTTCATCACGCTGTTTATAGTATACGGAAATGAGACTATCTAAGACTGTTTTGAATCCTGGCATGCCATGGGTATCTCTGGGCGGAAAGTAGGTGCCGCCATAGAAAGGTTTTCTT
>CAJXDJ010000128.1 GCA_913052045.1 uncultured Dehalococcoidia bacterium | reverse complement strand
GGAATGGCATTGTCGGTCTTAGGCCGACTTGGGGCCTCGTCAGCCGATACGGAATGATGGGTCACTGTTGGTCTTTCGACGCTATCGGTCCTATGAGCAAAACCGTTGAGGATTGCGCGTTAACACTTCAAGCAATTGCAGGTTACGACCCCAAAGACCCGTACACCTCTAGACGACGGGTACCAAACTATCTGGAAGCTATCAAGAAAGACATAAGCGCACTCAGAGTTGGCGTGATAGAAGAAACAATGATCAATAGAGAACTGGACTCAGAAGTAAAGTCTCTGGTTTCAAACGCGATCAAAGACATCGAATCATTAGGCGTGTTCGTGGACCGGATATCTCTTCCACTAATAAAACACGCAGGAGCAATATCTGCCCCCATCAGCTTTACCGAATGCTCAGCCGTACACAAAGATAATATTAGTAACAACTTAGGGTTAATGGACCACACTATAGAGTTAAATATGCTCACTGGAACGCTCATTCCTGCCCAGACATACTACAAAGCTCAACGGTTGCGGGAATTATGGAGAAAGCAGGCATTAGATGCACTGGAGACTTACGATATATTACTACAACCGACATGTGCTACTTTCGCTCCTAAGATAGGTCTCAGACCCAGTCCCGGAACCCGCTCATCTGAAAAAAATGCTCTTTATGGAAATAAAAGCTTAAGAACACCGTGGAGTCTCCTCGGAAATCCAGCTTTATCACTGCCCTGTGGGTTTGGAGTTCAAGGTCTACCCACCAGTATCCAGATAATAGGGAGACATTTTGAAGAGGAAACTATATTTGCCCTGGGGCACGCCTTCGAAAAAATAACTGACTGGACTAAGTATAGTCCAACTGATCTAAACGAACGTGGACGGATTGGTTAACACACTACATAATTTGCGGGCTATCATAACGAAAATCTGATTCCACCACTAAAGTTTAACTATCTATGTTTACCAAAAATACTAGAAGCCAGCTTTTTTATCTTAGCTAACCATCCGTCACCTCGGTCCTTGTTTAGTCTAACGTCCGTACAGCTGACACATGTACAGGTAGGAGGGTGATCATAATACCAATTCGGCCTATCAGAAGGCATGTACATCCCCTCGATTAATTTGATGGTCGGGGCGGCCAGGATTGAACTGGCGACCTCTTGGTCCCAAACCAAGCGCGCTACCGCTGCGCTACGCCCCGAATTTATCCTCAGGGGATGGTGCCCCTGGGGCGACTCGAACGCCCGCATCTGGCTCCGGAGGCCAGCGCTCTATCCGCTGAGCTACAGGGGCCTGGCCAGAGGATAGCATGCTCCCAGAAACCTCACAACTATTCATTCGGATTGAACTACCGAAAATCCTCATGTAGCATGGACGAAAAGTGACAGGGGGGCAAAGAGATGAAAAATTGGATAGGGGTTATCCTCGCAGCAGGTAAAGGCAAGAGAATGAATTCTGGGATTTCAAAACCTCTTCATGAAATGTGCGGTAAACCACTCATAAAATATACTGTAGATACCCTCATCAAATCCGGTATCTCAAACATCATAGTGATTGTTTCTCCAACTAATCATGATGCCATCAAACAGCTTCTCAGTACTAGAGTACGATACGTAATACAAGAGGAGGCACTAGGAACTGGTCACGCTCTGTTACAGTGTTCAAACCTTGTAGCAGATGGTCCAACGAATTTAATGGTGACAGGCTGTGACTCGCCCCTTCTTAGACATCAAACACTAACGGCCCTATCAAGAATCCATGTTGAGGAATCAGCTTATGTGTCCATTCTAACAGCTAAGATAACTGGCCCCACAGATCTGGGCATTATTAAAAGAGATGGTTACGGTAATGTATACAGAATTGTCGAAACCCATAAATCCAAAAACGCAGATTCAGCTAAAGAAGTCAATTCCGGAACCTACTGCTTTGACTCCAACTGGATCACCTCTACGCTAACGAATCTAAGACAAAGCAATGTAGGGGAGTACTATCTCACCGATTCAGTGGAATCTGCATGCAAAAATGAGAACACAATAGCGTCCTTAGTCACAAAATATCCTGAGGAATGTTTGGGCATAAATAACAGAATACAATTAGCACATATGGAACGCATACTCCGTCAACGTATACGAGAAAAGTGGATGCTAAGAGGCGTTACAATGTTGGATCCGAATTCAACCTTCATTGATAGCGAAGCATGGATAGGAAAAGATTCAATCATGTATCCAAATACTTATATACACGGGAAAAGTAAAATCGGGAGTAATTGTACGGTAGGCCCAGGCTCATTTATCAAAGACTCTACAATCGGCGATTCCTCTATAATAATTTCCTCATTCGTTCAAGGATCCATTCTTGAAGATCACGTAACGATAGGGCCTTTCAGCCATTTGCGACCGGGATCTTATATAGAAAGGAAGGTACATATAGGAAACTTTGGGGAAATTAAGGAGAGCAGGCTTGGGGAGGGAGTTAAGATGGGCCATTTCGGTTATGTCGGAGACACTACGGTTGGAGCCCATTCAAATCTAGGAGCTGGGCTCGTTACATGTAATTTTGACGGCCGGAAGAAGCATAAAACTCAGATCGGAGAGAAAGTTTTCATTGGTTCCGACACCATATTAGTAGCACCGGTATCTATAGGTGATAATGCAACAACGGGAGCGGGGTCAGTTATCACTAAAAACGTTCCTGCTTATAGACTGGCGATCGGTGTCCCTGCTAAAATCAAGGAAAAGCCTACTGAATAATTTCAAATCAATGGCTCCAAGGTGAAAACAATTTGGACGAGGGTGGTTTAGGCCTAGTTATAATACTTGCCATCTCAACTCTAGGATTCGCGTATGCGAACCTGAATGAAACGGCGAAAGGTCCACGGAATAAGGACAAGTCGGGTCTCCAGCCCGCTTCACCTTTGTTAACATTATTCTTGTTGGGTTCGATCATAGGGTCGGCTACGGCTATTTCCCTTTCGCTTTCGAATTCCCTTCGTTTGTTCTTTATCATTATCTGTTTATTTCTCCCAGTGTGTTTGAGACTAATAACTTTAATAACTACCTGGTTCGCGGTAAATTTCCCAAGATATGCTTCTGTTATATTGTGGCCTATTTCAGAAATACAATTGCTTCTCAAACAAGCCTATAGTTGGATGTTTCCAAGAAGAACTGATGCGAATATATCAGATCCTAATCGGTTAGGTCTAGATAACGTAGTTCAAGGCGAAATTGAAACAATAATCTCACCAGAGGAAGAGGCTGATCTGGATGAGCGTGAGCGATCAATGATTAGATCTATTCTCCGGCTCGACGAATATAATGCCCGCGACATTATGATTCCTCGAATGGATATCAAGGCTATAGATATGACGGAGGGGGTCCAAATGGCGGCCAATATAATGCTTGAATCTGGTCACAGCAGGTTGCCAATATATAAGGAGACTATTGATTATATAACAGGTGTGTTACATGCCAGGGACCTCTTACCCCTACTCAATTCTAAAAATCAACTCCCTAGTTTGAAACAAATTGCAAGGGCTCCCTTTTTCGTGCCAGAATCTAAGCGACTAGACGAACTTCTGAGTGAATTCCAGAAACGTCGAGTACACATGGCATTGGTTGTCGACGAACATGGTGGTACAGAGGGACTAGTTACGCTAGAGGATCTTTTGGAAGAAATAGTTGGAGAGATTGAAGACGAATTTTCAACAGTGCTTGAACCTCAAATACAGACCAACAAAAAGGGTGAATTGATTATAGACGCACGAGTCTCGCTACACGAAGTTGCAGACTTAATACCTTTAGACCCCAACCGTTCCTATGTTGATACAATAGGTGGGATAGTTTACACCGAGTTGGGCCGGGTCCCTAAAGCGGGGGACGAAGTGGAATATGCAGGCATTACAATCAAGGTCCTTTCCACCATAGGCCGAAGGTTGGGGAAGCTAAAGGTCACATCAACCCCTACAGAATAATCCATTAGTGTAAACTTTCTGTGTCTTAAAGCTATGTACAATTAAGGAGAGGTGGCCGAGTGGTTGAAGGCGCCGCTCTCGAAAAGCGGTATACCAGCAATGGTATCGTGGGTTCGAATCTCACCCTCTCCGCCACACCTTTAGGGGACAACT
>CAJXDJ010000127.1 GCA_913052045.1 uncultured Dehalococcoidia bacterium | reverse complement strand
GTACATCATGACGAAAGATGGTCCATGGAAGAATCCAGAAAGCTTTTTGACCTATATTGCTCAAAACTAAATCCCGTAGACATCTTATATTCTCGTCTCTCTAGAATGGCTGAACGATACCGTAAGATGTCTAACGCCAAAGACCTACATGCTGATAATGAGATCTCTCATAAGAAGCAAAATCTGGAAGACGCAAAAAAGGTTGTTTCTTCGACCCTCTCGGAAAAGGGAGTGGAAATAACATACGAGAAAAATTCCTTAGCAAAGTCTTTAGGCCACACTAACACAACTAGAATCAACCTATTGCCGAAAATCTGATCATCTTAGATTTGTGGAATCGCATAATCTTTAAAAAACACTTTGTTCTTATTAGTTTTAGTTCGGAGTGTGAACGTTTAGAGAAGTGGAGAATATTTGTCTAAATCAAGAGTGTTTGTAACCGGTCTCGGAATTATAAGCCCACTAGGCTTAAATGTTTCGGCGACTTGGAATTCAATCAACGCCGGAAAGTCGGGTATAAACACAATAACCAGTTTTGACTCTTCCGACTTCGAAACAAAAATCGCTGGGGAAATAAAGGGTTTTGATCCCCTAGACTATCTAGATAAGAAGGAAGCTAGAAGAACGGATAGATTTGTTCAACTAGCTGTAGGGGCCACTAATCAAGCCCTCATCCAGGCTTCTTTGGACCTATCGACCATAGACGCAGCCGAAACGTCCGTGATAATTGGTAGCGGTATTGGCGGCATCCAAACACTTTCACAACAATATGCAGTCTTGTCTGAAAAAGGCCCCGGCAGGGTGTCTCCATTTTTAATACCCATGATGCTTGCTGACATGGCGTCAGCTCATGTATCTATGATTACCGGAGCTCTCGGTACTAACTTTTGCACAATATCCTCCTGCTCAAGCAGCGCAGATGCCATAGGACTTGCAGCAAAACTCATAAGAAATAATGAATCTGAGGTAGTCATTGCAGGCGGAAGCGAAGCGCCAATTTGCCCCATCGCGGTCGCTGGATTTGGCAATATGAGAGCACTATCTAGGAATAATGCTGAACCCCAAAAAGCAAGTAGGCCCTTCGATGAAAAACGGGATGGATTCATCATGAGTGAGGGTTCCGCAGTTCTCATATTGGAAAGTCTTAACAACGTGATAAAGCGTGGAGTAAAGCCAATGGCCGAGCTGATTGGTTACGCTTCCACATCAGATGCGTACCACATAACTGAACCTTCTCCTAGTGGCAAAAACGCTGCTAGGGCCGTCCAAATGGCCCTAGCAGCCGCAGAGGTAGAGGAAAGCCAATTAGATTATATCAACGCCCATGGGACTTCTACTCCGTTAAATGACCTACGGGAAACCATTGCGCTCAAAATAGCACTAGGCAATCATGCAAACAATGTCGCCATAAGTTCCACTAAATCCATGACGGGACATCTTTTAGGAGCTAGCGGAGCTTTGGAAGCCGCGATATCCATTATGGCTATGATAAATAGTATAGTGCCACCCACCATAAATTTAGAAAACCCTGGTACAGGTTGCGATTTAAACTACACTCCGAATATATCGATCTCAAAACCGATAAGAACCGTTATGAGTAATTCCTTTGGGTTTGGGGGGCATAACTCGGTTCTTATTTTCACCCAGCCCAAAAATCTATAACTGAAACCCATTGAATCTTTCCCTGAGATCCTTCATGATTCCGACCATGCAGAAGGAATGGAAACTTAGACAACAGGTACCTTCAGAGATCAGATTCGCCCTTGGTACGACTGATCTCGAAGCCCAACTCCTATTCAATCGCGGGATCAGAACCTCAAAGCAGAGACGCAATTTTCTTGAAGACTCGTCTGGACCATATCACGATCCATTTCTACTGCCCGATATGGGCCAAGCCATAATACGTTTAGTTCAAGCCATTAATAGTCACGAAAAGATAGGTATATTTGGTGACTTCGACGTCGATGGCATCACTGCTACCGCAATCCTCGTACAAGGTCTTAAACCCCTAGAAGCTAAACTCGCTCCTTATATACCACATAGGGTCGAAGAGGGTCACGGCCTAAATGCTGGCGCCATACAAGTTCTTCATCAATCAGATGTTAAGCTACTTATCACCGTAGACTGCGGTATTACATCTGTACCAGAAGTAGCGCAGGCTTCTGACCTCAATATGGACGTAATAATCACGGATCATCATTCTCCGCCGCCTTTGTTACCAGCCGCTCATAGTTTAATAGATCCAAAATTAAAACATTCGAGCTACCCGTTCTCAGACCTCACTGGAGCCGGATTAGCTCTAAAACTTATTGATGCACTATACAAATACCTTAAAAGAGAACTAACACCAGGACTCCGTGGATTAGCTGCTATAGGAACTATAGCCGACGTAGCCCCACTAATAGACGAGAATCGAACTATTGTCAAACAAGGACTATTAGAGCTTAAATCCAACGTATCTCTAGGCATGCAATCTCTTTACGAAACAGCCAATTTGTTGCCAGAAAGTCTAAACACAGAAGCCATATCATTTAGCTTGGCCCCTCGACTGAACGCCTCCGGCAGACTTCACCATGCCGAGACCAGTTTCAACCTTCTAACAACGTCAAATCCCAAGGATGCCAAAGCATTGGCCATAGAATTGGAAAAATATAACTCTGAACGTAGAAGTATGACAGATACTTTGCTAGATATAGCGTTGGAAAAGATAGGTCCTATTGATGATGCTCCCATTATTTTGGTATCAGGCAAAGAGTTCGTTCCGGGAATATCGGGTTTGATTGCAAGTAGGCTTGTAGACCGATTCTATAGGCCAGCAGTAGTGATGTCCTTGGCTGGATCTACAATAAGAGCAAGCGGTAGAAGCATTCCCGAATTTGATCTGGTTCAATCTTTATACCAATGCGCAGACCTGTTCGAACGAATGGGTGGTCATCCAATGGCTGCTGGTTTCGTCATGAATCAAGTTAGGTTGCAAGAGCTTTACGAACGCCTAACTGATGCAGCAGATCAACAATTCTCCGGATCAAAACCGATACCCAGCATATGGATAGACTGCGAGATGACACCTTCAGATTTGATGGGAGATCCAATTAATTTGATCGATCGTTTAGAGCCCTTTGGATCTGGTAATCCAGCCCCAACCTTTTTGGCCAAAAGCATCCTTGTAAAACAAACTCGACTAGTGGGAAATCGGAAACAACACCTCATGCTAAAACTTCACGACGGTCACTCCCAATGGAACGCTATAGCCTTCAATCAAGGACAAGATGTGACATCAGAACGAATCGACATGGTTTACAACATAACTAAACAGATCTGGCAAGGTCGACAAGTCATGAGCATACGGATCCTAGACTTTCATGAGTCAACATCCAGACGATGAAAAAGCTAGCTGTAAAGCTCGCAATTGTTTAACGTGATCACTCCAATGCCTCAGGAACAGCCCTTCCAATAAGACCTCGCTTGTCCTATCTTCTCTATAATTCTTGAGCGGAAACCAACAAGAAGTGGTAATCCGAGAGATCTGACCATCACTGGCCTCGGATAATACCGCCTCCAAACGGCGAAAATACTCACGGATTTCTTGCCGGATTGCTGAAAGATCCATAGATTCACGTTCCGGCGTAAGATGTGTTTCGTCCGCTACAATGGTAAGTTCTGGAAGTGTACCATCGATTATTAATTCAACGGCTTTCGGCAGACCACCCTCAGGGTCTTCTAAAATATGCCACAACACTTCCCTTACACTCCATTCCTCTATATCTACCTTGTTGTCTATGTAGCAATCCATCCCTTCTATAGACTTCCCTAGATCCCGCTCCAATCGACTAGCCCGACTTAGAATAGACTCTGTTAAACTAATCATACTAACTTGACATACCTCTCTTAGCGGAAAATTCATCGAGAGAACTATTAAGCACATCCATATAGAACTCTCGTCTCTCAGCAAGTGCGAGTGACGCCCCAAAAAGACCAATTGGAGTGCCTATATCGTGTCTAATTCCATCAAAACGATATGCAAAAACAGGAAACTGTTCCAACATAAGACCAATGCCATCGGTCAGTTGAATCTCCCCTCTTGCACCAGGCCTTGTTTTTTCTAGAAATCGGAATATCT
>CAJXDJ010000126.1 GCA_913052045.1 uncultured Dehalococcoidia bacterium | reverse complement strand
ACACGGCATGGATTCGGTCACATTCTTTCACCCGTAATTCTTTGGCGCCGCGGACTTCCGTTTTGCCTTTCGCTTGTGTAGCCAAAATAGCAATAATAGGCAATTCATCTACAAGACCGGGAACATCATCTTTGGTAATTGTAATTGCATTAAGTGGTTGGTAAAAAACTTTCAGTTTACCAATGGTTTCGCCCGCTTCTTCCCAAGATTCAAGGCAATCCATGCCCGCACCCATTTTTTGAAGCGCACCATAAAAACCAATTCTTGTGGGATTCTTTAAAATACGGTTTAGTATAATTTCTGAATTAGGGATATATAGTCCAGATACCTTTATAGAAGAAACAATATATGAAAATATTAGCATAAAAGAAGTAGAGGATTTGGTCGGTGTATCGGTTGCCCGCGAACTGGAAGAAAAGAGTATTGAGGTATATTCATTTGCTAGGGATTTCGCCGCACAACGTGGGATCATTTTGGCAGATACTAAACTCGAATTTGGTTTCGTGAATGGTGAACTTATTTTGATTGATGAGATATTTACTCCTGATTCCAGTAGATTTTGGGATGCGCGTGGATATGCGCCAGGAAAATCCCAACCAAATTTTGACAAACAATTTGTAAGGGATTGGTTGGATGATCATGGTTGGGATCACGAACCTCCTGCCCCGGCGTTACCTGATGATGTAGTTATAAAGACGGCCGAACGATACGAAGAAGCCTTTACTCGGTTGACTGGTCAACCGCTTGTAGGATCATAGGAGGAATAAGTGCCTGACAGCAAAGGAAAAAGACGGGAACGGGGTAGTAGGCATTCTGCCTCTGCAAGAGCTCAAACAATTCGAGATGGTAGGCCACGACATAAGAAACGGGATAATAAAGGTATTATCCTGTATGTGGTATCTGCTGTAGTAGCGGTATTAGTTATAGGTAGCTTTATCATAAGTGGAGTGGTTGGTGGGAGTGCGAATGACAAGGCAAATGAAGATAGAGGAAACGAACAGGATATAGGACAACGCGTAACAATATTGAACTCTCCGCATATTCCAGCAGGAGACGTGTCAACGGCTCGGTATAACTCTATCCCTCCTACATCCGGGCCGCATTGGGCAACTAATTGGGCGGCCTGTGGGATATACGATAGTGAGGAAGAACTTCCTGATTCTCGTATGGTACATAACTTAGAACACGGACAAATAATAATACACTACAATTTGCTAGATGATGCCGAGATTGATCGGTTGGAAAATCTAGCGAAAGATCTTTCCGGCAGACGGAATTGGCTAATCATGCGTCCTTACAATCAGATTGAAGAGGGGCAAATTGCGTTGACTGCTTGGGGCTGGCTAGACAAATTTGATTATGAAGAATTAGACAAGGAACGATTGGAATCCTTTTACAATGGACATAAGAACAATGGGCCAGAAACTATTCCATGCCTGACCGGTGGCATGTGATTTGAAATAATGTTTGTAGCAAGGATAAGAATCACTTTGAAGCCCAAGGTTAATGACCCTCAAGGTCAGACCGTCATGGATAGTCTTAGAACGTTAGGGTTTTTGTGTGTAACGGATGTGAGGATAGGCAAATACATAGAAGTTCGTGTAGATGAGGTGGACAAAGAGAAGGCAGATCAACAAGTACGTACTATGTGCGATCAGCTACTGGCCAACCCTGTCATAGAAGATTTCCAGTACGAGATGAGTCCGGTCTAACATTAGAATTCCTGTGTTTTGTACTGAACAAAATTATTTAGTCAATCTGGGTGGTTTGTGATTAAGTCTGGTCCAGTATCTCTGTTAATGCCTTTACAAACCCATCGACTTCCCACTGTTGTCCAATACTAACTCGTATACAATCCGTCATTTCTGGATAATCGTAACATCGGGTTAATATTCCTCTCGATGCAAGTTTATGAAATATAGTCAGGCCTCTATCATGAGGTAATCTTAGCATCATAAAATTGGCTGCTGAGGGTATGGGTGTCACCCCTGGTAATTCCGTCATAAGTCGAAAAAGTCTTTCCCTTTCCTTTATAACCGGAGCAATCCGGCTGATGAGGAGCTCCTTGTCTTCTAGTGATGCTTTTAATGCTTCCTCCGCAGCCCTATTCATATTATAAGGAGGTTTAATAGCCATCATAAGTTGCGCAATCTCTGGATTCATCACTCCGAAGCCTATTCTAAGACCCGCTAAACCTGCCCATTTGCTGAATGTCCTAAGGACGATCAGGTTTGGGTATCTATTTATTAGATCTATACAGGTTTGCCCACAGTACTCATGATAGGCTTCGTCGACTACTATTATCGAATTTAGGTCGAGGAGTTCAATGATCTGATCTCTGGTCGCTGGATTCCCAGTTGGATTATTGGGATGGGCAATGAATATAACTTTAGTCTGTTCATCCCATACCTGTTTGATTTTCCCCACGTCTAGATCGAAGTTTGCGTCCCGGGGCACCTTTGTGATCTCCGCTTGTGCAAGGCGGGCAGAAAATCCGTACATTCCGAATGTTGGAGACGGTTCTATGATTTTATCCCCTTTCGCAACAAAAAGGCGGATGATCAAATCTATAAGCTCATCGCTTCCATTTCCTGCAACTATGGAGTCTCTATGTGCGTTAGTATAATTAGAAAGAGCATCTCTAATCTCAGTTTGTTGAGGATCTGGGTATCGATTGTATTGGTCGAAAGTTCCTAGAGTTGGTCCAACCTTTGGGGAGGGACCATAAGGATTTTCGTTACCATTTAGACGTATCATTTGAGATTGCGGTATGCCAGTTTCAGCTGCGAGTGTTTCTACAGTCCGTATTGCATCGTATGGCTTTGGCGATCTTAAATGGTCGAGAACCAGATCTTTAACGTTTTTCATCAAACCCTCTATTTCTATTTTGGTTTTTAACCAGGTTGTTAGATGATTTGCGACCTCATCCTTATCCGAACCTTCTGTTAGCATTAGATTTTCAAACGGGAAATCTGGAGAAATGTCAGCCTATATCAGATGGAACACGAAATTTGATATATTACTTAATGGACTAATACAGGTAGTGTCTTATTAACCTCGTTGCCTGTGCAATGGATTCCTGACTAAATAGGCCGATGCAATTAGACGGTAGTCTAGCATACACTCGTGACAAGTTAACATCTAATGTTTTAAGGAACAATTCCACCTGTGTTTTGGCGGTTTCGTCTTGGTTATGTGATCGTCGTACGAGAAAATGAAGCCTCTCCCATGAGAAAGGTTGCTGAATATATGTCCCGACCCAAGTCCTCCACTCAGTCAGCAATTTAGAAGGGAGGAATTCAATTTTCACATTGTACTCTGAATTTTCCAAGCATTTTAAGAGATTGCCCTTATCATTCAGGTAAGTTCTGGCTATCCTGTCAATGTCAAGTTGTATAACCCTGTCAGCAATGGTTGCTTGAACAGGAGTAGAGAAAGAGTTGATGTCTCCCAAATATGGTTGGTAAACTTGTGTAATCCAAGTTTCATCGAGAGTTAGGTGACTAATATATCCTGCTAAAAACGCTTTAGTTGGCGCGTTAGCCGATAAACCATGGATAAGTTTAGGATGTTTTCGAAACATCGTTTCGGTCCCGGATCCAATTTTCTTAACGCTTAGTGGGACGAAGTGAGTGTATCTTCTAGGCCATTTGGTAATAGCCCGTATATCAGGTGACACTGACCCTAAAATAAAAGAGCCTTTATTCGAAGCTATATATGGATCGTCTATGGCGGCCATAGTCTCGATGGCCACATTGATGTGAGTCATTAAGTTGGGCATTCAACGCTTCCAAATATCATAAGTTTATGTAAAGTAAGCCCTAAGGATCATACATTCTACATGAACAGTCACCACCCTAGTACATACTTTCCTGAGCTAGCGAAATATGGTCCAGGGGTTAGAGCAACGCATGTCCTGAAGGGCTTATAAATAGAACGTTATTGGGGAAAGAATGGGTCTGGTTTATATCCTAAAGGGTACGATAGTATTTTATCCTTTTTCGTGAACCACCTTCTCAAGAGCACCTAAGAAATCGTCAACTGTGGTCGTAGTCATAGGTGAGGAAACGGTTATTTCCTGTAGTTCGCGTGCATATTGTCCCTCTAGGAACATTCCCAGCATTAGTCTGCGACG
>CAJXDJ010000125.1 GCA_913052045.1 uncultured Dehalococcoidia bacterium | reverse complement strand
AACTATCGCCTTAACTGCCACTTTGGCCTCAGGTGTCAGGGTGTCAGCAATCTGAGTTCCACCGCCACAAGCTACTAGCAGCAACATAAATGCTGCGGGCAGAAGGAATGATATTGTGAGCTTGAGATTCATTTGTATACCCCCCCCGTTGTACTTAATCCCCCGCGGGACTCCTAGCTGGTAGCCTCTGCGTGGCATAAGCCCCTGCCTCTGGGGATAGTATAACCTAGGGGCAAGGGGTAGGGGTGTGGCGAGGAGCAGCTAGGGTTGGAGGGCTGGCAGGTGAATAGCGAGGGTGATATCAAGGCTTATAAGGCTGTTGTGAGGTAGGAGTGGGATATATCTCCATGCCCCACGTTGTACCTAATCCCCCATGGAACTCCTAGCCGTAAAGTAGGGAATGGACTTCGATTATCCCGCACCATAGTAAATAAAGGCGATACCCTCCTACGGACATACCAGCTAGGATGAGTACGGTAATACAGAATGTTCTGTTAAGGCCTTCAATTAATCAGCATTCGCTTTATAGATAGAGTGCATGTCAAAGGCACTATCTAAATGGTACATATAATACCAATCAGGGTCGTCCCAAACGTCTGAAAAATCTTCGGTACCTATAAGTCTTTTTGAGTACACCTCTTCATAGCCAAAACGCTCCTTTAATTCTGGTTGATATTCATCAACATAGCGAAGAGCCTGCCTTACAACTTTTTGTGGTTTTGAATGGTAAGTAGCCTTTCCAAGTCTCTCATGCATTGGCTTTAATAACTCAGCAAATGTCCTATCGCCGTTAGTACCGATGTTTAATTGAATATAAGGCCAGAAAATAGATACATCATCTTCCCAAACATGGTCAAATGAGAATTTGATGGCTTCATGAACCTTACTTCCATTTGGCATTTCGTGTTCCATAAAATCATAACCGACAGTCTCAAGGATAACTGCGAAGTTTGTAAGCCATGTTGGAATTTGATCGTGATAACTCATAGCTCTAATGCCACGTGCGGCCCATAAAGTGTAAATATTTTTATCATCAAATATTGTCGTGATATATTGCAGACTGTCTATGCCTTCATCGAAAATCTCTTTATTGCCAAGTGCCAATCCACCAACAAGTTGAGCCTCGGTATACATGAAACGGGTGGTGCTACAATCATTGACCCAAGTCATATGATTCAATAGTTGGCAACGTGGGCGGACATCGTTATGCCCAAAACTTCTGAATTGTGTATTTAATAGCCTGTCTGTAAGCCAGGCTTCAAAAGTATCACTAAATTCTATATTGGGTTTTTCTTGCGCATATATTCCGGATATGAAAGTAAGTGCTCGAAAATAATCATAGTCTTTATGCCCAGGTTCTTTGTCTTTAGGTTGTTTAATATCATCTTCTCTTGCCCAATGCTCAAATAAGTCAAGCACATAATCTTTATCTCCTTCATAGAGCCTTACTCTTAAATCCTGTAAACATTCCTTAACAGTGATCCCTTTATAGTTATTCTCGTCATTTGTACCAACATATTTTTCAAAATTATGAAACAAATATAAACAATCAGATTTAGGAGGGTTAAATGATGGGCCTATTAATCTAGGAGTTGCATTACGAGAAATGATTTCTTGGTACTTGTCGTAATTGTCAATCAAACGCCAATATTCAGGAATTTTGATATCCATCAGTGGTGTCTTGAGGTTAGTCCATTGATCAGGAATTTCCAATGAACGCAAAATTCTTCCATATAGATCTCCGCGATCAACGGTGCCCGTGCCTCCATCCTGCACGACGACCCTCTCCTCCACAACCTCACGTTCCACTTCCACCACCACGGTCTCGCCGGGTACCTGCACCTCGACAATCTTTTCAACGATAACTTCCTTAACTACTTTCACAGGTACTTTTTTGATTACTACTTCAGGGGCTGGTGTTGGTGCAGGGGTATAAGTAGGCAGAGGAGTGTAAGTAGGTAATGGGGTAGCCGTAACTACCACCTCCACTATCTTCTCTACGGGTACTTCTTTGACTACTACTTCAGGTGCTGGCACAGGGGCAGGAGTGTAGGTGGGCAGTGGGGTATAGATGGGTGGTAGGGCAACAGCAGGGGCAACCATTGAAGCTTTAGCCACTTCAACCCTAGCTTCTACGGTGGCTTCAATATCCGGTAGTGGTTGACTATCACCACAAGCTACCAGCAGCAACATAAACACTGCGGGCAGAAGGAATGATATTGTGAGTTTGCGATTAATCTTCCTACCCCCAGTTGTCCCTAATCCCACATGAGATTCCTAGGCGTTATATTCTATCGGTTACAGCTAATCATCTAGAGGAAGTTATCGGGCTGTTAGACTAGGCTCCTTCTTCCAATAATGTCACGACAACAGGCAAGATGACTCCTATGTCTTCCATGAATTGATTGAAACTTGGGTCACCAAACATTTCATCAAATACTTCTTTGGAAGGCCCCTTGCCTATAACGTATACGGTGTTCGGGGAATCTAATTTCCTATACGCCGTAGCAGCGATACCCGCTGCTATGCGGGCGTCCTCGTTGGCATCGAACCCCGCCTTATACGTGTCAAAGTCTTTGACCTCATGTGAAACTATTGCAGTAATTGCCATGCTCAACCCTCTCTATCGTATTCATTGGATTGTGGGCGTATTCCACGGGACATTGGCACAGAGTACTACAGAAGTTACTGGGACATTCCAGCCTGAACACCACACAGGTGTATCTATCGGTTACAGCTAATCACCTAGAGGAAGCTATTGGGCTAGCAGGTGAACAGCGAGGATGCTATTAAGGCTTATATGGCTGTTGTGAGGTAGGTGGGATATATCCTATTTGCCCCACAGCTGTACCTACCCCCCCCATGGGACTCCTATGCATTAGGGTCCATCTGGATTGTGTTGGTTTACAAAATAAAGAAATCTTTTTATAGGGAAATAGAATCTATATATAATTATTTTATAATTCTCTGAGCATAGCTAACGATTCCTGAATCTCCTTGCCCTTCGCCTCAATGATGTCCAGTAGTTCATCAGGGGTGCGTGTATCTACTTCTTCAACCTTGTTAGGGTTAACGGCTTTAAGGTCGCAGTTTTTTTCTTCTATTTCCTGCCTGCTTACAGTACAGATATTTTCACTTTCTTCTCGCCCAGTTACAGCTCGGTCATCTTAAAAGGATAGCGTCTACCATTTAACAATATGCCGATGGGAGTAGACCGAACAAAATATTTGTATGTACCCAAGCATATTATGGAAGTCATCACTATCGCAATTAAGAATTTAATCTCAATCGGCATGTGGAAATTGAACATGAAGAATGTGATAAAGGTGACTATGGGTAGATGTATCAGATACATCCAATATGCCCCGTCCGAGATAAATCGGAATTTGACATTGTAAGAACTGAATCTCTTTTCTGCCAGCCCGATAAACGCGTATGAGAACAGGACACCGCAAGCGATTTTCAATGCATACTGTGATAGCCACAAAAGCTTAATTTCTTTTTCTGTTTCGATTGTAGCAACTATGTCATCATCATATATATCAGCTGGGACATTCGAGCTCATGGCCAAGGTCACTATCATAAACAGGGTGAAACCAACGATGCCGGCTAGGAAGTAATATCTCCACTGTGCCTTCAGAAACATGAATAACGAGGAGTTTCGGTAAAGACTGTAACCAAAAACAAAGTACAATAAACTCGCACCAAAGTTGAGGATTAATTCTCCACCTGTTGAAAAATTGACAACCCAACAAGCAATGATGAAACCTATAGGGAATCTTGAACGAAATAGGACGCCAGATAAGGCATGTCTAGATTTACGACATGCGTTACCTATGAAACCCATCCCGATTTTATCTAAACTCCTGAAAACCTTAGCACCTATCAGGTAATGGAACCTGAATAGAACTGTAAGTATGACGAATATTATTAAATGCCACAGGAACCATAAATGAAAAGGTTGTCCTTCATTGGAATAGAAAAATAAGAACTCTTCTGTTCTCCCATACTTAAAAATCCACGGTAGGGTTAACGACATCAGTGGGAAAAACACCATTATCGGTAAACCTATGCGCAATAACCTGTTCCCCCACCAACTTTTCCAAGATTTTTCTGCTTGGTGATTTGTTCCAGGGTCTTGAGGCGACCGAGTGCCAGGTTCAG
>CAJXDJ010000124.1 GCA_913052045.1 uncultured Dehalococcoidia bacterium | reverse complement strand
GGTGAATTCATCACAGAAACATTACCCAAAACGGGATCCTCGACTTGTGCGATTAATCCACGCTCTTTTGTATGGTTGTCTTCCAGCATTTCTTTCCAGGTTCTTACCCTTCCGCATTGTACCCCCCCTTGATCAGCGAGTAGATCTTCGATAGATTGCACGGAGTTAAAAGACATTACCCACTTGGCTACAATCGATTCTAATTCATCTCTGTGCGCCATACGTACTTTTCTGTTCTTGAATCTTTGATCTTCAGAGAAGTCCGGGCAACCCATCGCCCTCGTCAAGTTTCTCCAGCCAGGATCTGTTGATGCTACTATAGAAATCCATCCGTCTCTACCCTTAAATAGATTTCCAGGTATCAAAATAGGTCTGCGATTACCATAGCGCTTAGGTTCGAGCTTGCCATCCGTTAGAAATAGATATTGACTAGCCCATTCGTTTTGCCACATTACGCAGTCTATTAGAGCCACGTCTATGAACTGACCATTACCCTCAATAGTCCTTTCATAGAGGGCCGCGCAAATAGCACCGAAAGCATGCAGACCTCCGGTGGTATCACTGAGTGACATGCCTGTAGTTTGAGGGGGACCATCTGGTTCTCCAGTTAGCGAAGCTATTCCGCTCATAGCTTGTATTACCATGTCGCCAGCTGGTCGATGAGCAAATCGGCTATTTTGACCAAAAGCGCTTATCGAACACAGGATAATCGATGGATTTATTTTTAGAAGATCATAATACCCGAATCCTAGTTTTTTCATTACACCAGGGCGAAAATTTTCTACCACCACGTCTGAAATGGCCGCTAACTTCCGGACAACTTCTTGAGCCTGTGGATTTGCTAAATCCAGGCTAATATCCTTCTTGCCACAATTTTGTTGCATAAAGTAGCCACTAATGCCTTCCTTGGAAATAAATTCAAATTGGCGAGCTGCGTCACCCCCTGGTGGTTCTAACTTTATTACTTCAGCTCCCATATCGGCTAAGAGCCTTGTGCAAAAAGGGCCGGCTAATATTCTTGTTAGGTCAAGTATGCGAATTCCGTGGAGTGGGCCATTACCATAAGTAAGATTATTCATTGTTATCCTAATATGCCGTTGTTTTCCAGATCCCTTATCTCGGCTTCGGGCATACCCGCTAGCTCACCAAAAACCTTATAATTATCAGCCCCCATTTCTGAACACCAATTTAGGGTACCGTGCGTCTTAGACAGACGCAAAAATTGGTCTGGGTAATCAATAGGTCCTGTCCCACTATAATCAACCGAGGTGTAGAAGTTTCTATCCCTTAAATGGTTGTCGTAGAAGACTTCCTTTCCATTCTGTACCACGCCACAAGGGATATCGTTTTCCTGTAGGATTTTCATGACATTATGAGCTTCAAGGCCAGATGACCATTGATTGATGTATAGGTCTAATTCACTTCGATTGATTATTCTTGATTCCATAGTTGAAAATTTACCATCCTCTAATCGGAGTTGCCTACCGATGGCTTTTTTAAATGATTTCCACTGATTCGCATTTTCAACGGATATAACACACCAGGCATTTTTTCCCGCACATCTGTACGCACCATGTGGGGAAAATGTCAGATGACCGTTTCCTATTGGGTAAGACGTTTTGTCGTTAAAGAATTGTTCTAGGTAGTGTGGGCCCATTATATATGCGGTGGAGTCTATTTGGCTGAGCTCGATCATCTGGCCTCGGCCCGTATGGTCTCGATGCCTCAGTGCAGTCATTATGGCTGTGGCACCGAAGGCTGCACTTAGGTAATCTGGTATCCATACTGGAGGTGCTGTGGGAGGACTATCGTCGAGATAATCCCACACTGAATACATTCCGGTCATACCCATAGCGACGGCTGCGAGTCCTATGTAGTCTTTGTATGGGCCTGTTATACCGAAACCGGGTAGTCTTGCTAAAACAATGTTGCTCCTCAGTGCACAGAGATTATTATAGTCAAGTTTCCATTTCTCCATAACCCTAGGGCTGAAATTTTCAACTATTACGTCACAATGAGGAACTAACTTTTTTATCAAATTTCTGCCTTGCTTGGTTGCTAAATTTACAGAAATAGACAACTTATTTCGGTTAACATCTGCGAATGTGACCTTTTGCTGTAGTCTTATCCTAGGATCAGTCCTGTCTGAACTGCGACCTCGCTGTTGATGAGCAGATGATTCAACCTTGATAACCTCTGCCCCAAATTGAGCGAGTAGTTGCGTTAGGACCGGCCCGGCTATAGCTTGGCTAAAGTCCAAGATACGAAATCCTGCCAGAGGCAAAATCTTGTTAGGCGTCTTACTAGGTACTGAACTGGCGCGGTCAACCTTCAGGGACGAGAGGATTTCTTTGGTATGTTCTCCCAATTTGGGAGCAAGTCCTCTTACTGACGCTTGCGTTTCACTGAATCTGAAAGGAGGTCTCACCATAGGCACTAATCCCCAAACTGGATGTTTTATATGGGAAAAAGTTTCCCGTGCTTTGGTATTAGGATCATCTAAGAATTCCCTGGGGGTGTTAATGGGGGCCACGGTAATGTGGCGCCGCTGGCCATCGTGAAATAGTTGAGACTTTGTTCTGGTAACAGTAAATTCTGTTGTGAAGTGTTCGATCAGATCCTTGTTTTCTATCCTCAAGTGGCGGTTCTCCCAAATAGGATCGGTTAGTGCGTCCGGACTTCCTATCCAATTTACGAAATTGATCCAATGGCTGGTGGGGATTACCACAATGTGACAGAAACCATCTTTTGTCGGATAAACCCCGTATGGCATACCCCCACCAATGGGCGTGCGGCTGCCCTCTCTTTCAAGCACATTGGCATTTGAAGAGTAGTTGACAGCTATGTGTTGCATAATCGCCTGGGTTTCTTGACATGAAATCTCCACTCTTTGTGCGATACCATCTTGTTCCCTTTGGTGGATGGCAACCAGTGTACCGAAGGCTGCATAGGCAGATGCTAATTGATAGCTTTGATTGTCCGGTTCTGCTAGTGGGGGTTTGGATTTTTCACCGCACAAATACATAAGGCCGCCCATAGCTGAACATACAATCCCAGACCCTTTGTATAGCGAATACGGTCCGGTAAGGCCAAAGTCAGTTATCGATGTAATGATCAGCTGTGGGTTCGCAATTTCTAGGCTCTCGTAGCTGAGTCCCATTTTTTGCCAACGGCTTTGCCCGAGAGAATCTATCAGGACATCTGAGCTTTTCACCAATTCGAGGAAGATCTGCTTGTCATGCTGATTGAACAAATCAAGAGCTATGCTTTTTTTCCCTGCATTAAAATGTACAAATTGCAGGCTTGAGTCGTCGTGTTTAAGTCTCTGTGCAAATGGGGCTAGACTACGGGTAGCGGATCCGGTTGGTGGTTCAATTTTTATCACCTCTGCACCTAGATCCGAGAAAAGACGCCCACATAAAGCACCTGCCCGATCAGCCAAGTCAAGTATTCGCAGGCCATTCAGGGGTCCTGGATTATCTAGCTTCTTAATGGCAGTTCCACCGTAGCGCCACCGGTAATAGTTTGTTCTTGGCGTTGATCTTTGCCCCAGAGTTCAATTGTAACTAGATATTTATCGTGGTGCTTTTCTTTTTTTGATACTTTCCCTTCTAACCAATGGGTGTCTCCAACCAGGTTAAATCGACGGACCTCACTCCAAAAAGAGTGTATAAATCCTTCATCACCCATCCAGTTCGTTAGGACTTGACAGAGCCAGGATACGCGCTGTGGACCGAAGTCATATGATGATGGCACTCCCACCGATTGGGCGAACTGTGGATCCCAGTGTACACGCTCGGACGTGTCTGGTATTCCGGAATCGTTTGTAATATATGCCATGGGGTGCTTTTTGTAATATTCTACTCCTAATTTATGGGCATAAGTAAAGGGGCGGAATCCCCAACCTATTTTCCATGCCACGTTGTCAGTAACCCGTAAAGGCCCCTTAATCACCGGAGTTAACTTTTCGCCGACTGTAACGTCATCCCAATACCTGGGGTTACCACCTCGTATAATCTCTTTATCGTATTCAGAGTAGATCTTTTCTATTTCGGAGGGTGTATAGGTGGCAGGACGTAAGTTTTCGTGTTTGTTCCTTTTTCTTGCTGTATCTCTCTCAGTTCGCATGTGCCATTCTCTTACGTTGGCCAAGATATTGTTTGAAAGATCCCTG
>CAJXDJ010000123.1 GCA_913052045.1 uncultured Dehalococcoidia bacterium | reverse complement strand
AGCGCGGGACGGCACAAAAAGCGATCCGTTAAGACCAGAAACGTTCAAGTCATTTGACTTAGGCCTATTAGGATATGCTGATTCTGACCACAAAGTCTTGTTCTATAGAAAGACTGAAAGGCAGCATACACTGGATACACCATTTGATATATCGCGGTTATCAAATCTACCAAGAGTAGACATCGTGCCCGTCTATGCTGGCGTAGATGGCACGATGATCGAAGCAGCTTGTAACTCTCAAGCCAAAGGAATCGTGGTAGCTGGTATAGGTGGCGGGAGTGGACAAGGGGATTTTGAAACTGCGGCTTTAAGATCGATGGAGATGGGCGTGAAATTTGTCTATTCATCACGTACACCAACTGGCCGTTCTGTCCCAACTCCTAAGAGACAGGCTCTAGGATTCATTTTTTCAGACAATCTCCTCCCACAAAAGGCAAGGGTTCTGTTAACGCTAGCTCTGACCGTTTCAGAAGACCAACAAACAATTCAAAGTATGTTTGACAGAATGTAGTAAATTCTAAAATGGCTTGTACCCAAGTATATTCTGGAGAACCTTGGTTGAACTGTCATCAGTGTAAGGAAATAACCGAACGCATAAACGCATATTGGATGGGCACAAAGCTTAGTTATGTTACAATCCAACCCGAAAGAGTATTATATTAATTATATTAAGAAGAGGAGTCCAATTTGACCGAACGCGTAGCAATTTTTATGGATGGCAGTAACTTATATCATGCCTTAGAGGAAAACTGTGGCCGGATGGATTTAGAATTCCAAGGATTTATCAACACTCTTACAGCTGGCCGACATCTACATCGAGCCTATTACTACAATATCCTGCAAGACCCGGAGCGGAGGGGTCACGCATTCCAGGAACAGGGAAAGTTTCTGGCTACTCTACACAACACACCATATTTGGAAGTACGGCTTGGCACATCCAAGTATCGAGGCGATGTGCTGGTAGAGAAGGGGATTGATATCATGATAGCCACAGATATCTTGCTGTTCGCATGGCGTGATCTATACGATTCTGCGATATTAGTAAGTGGTGATGGAGATTTTGCATATGCTCTACAGGCCGTGAAAAATTTTGGCAAACACACCGAGGTGGTTTCCTTTCCGGGAAATCTCTCCTATGAACTATCTCAAACCGCGGATGTGCTTACTCTCCTAGAAAAAGACTTTTTTAAGGGTTTATGGGTCTCTGAACGTAGTCCCAAAAAACCATCCAACGAATCTAATACTAGGAACAATCGAAGGCGGCGACGAACCGTGACCCCAATTCCTAGACAAACTTCTCCTCAAGTAGCGAACGGAGTGGAGTCTTCAAAACAAGATACCCCAGGCCCAATATTTCTTAAAGAAGAAGATCCGTTACTCCACGAATAAAACTACCCTGAAAAGTTAATATGAGCGTTTGTAAAGTTCTTCAACAGCCTGGGGAACTTGTGATAAGTTGGAAATCACCGCATCTGGCGACGGGAATCTTCTTATCTCCTTATCGCTTAGAGGTGGGACGAAACCCTTAACCCAAATGGTCTTAAGCCCTGCCCTATTGCCTCCAAATATGTCGGTGTTCAAATCGTCACCAATATGTACAGCTTCTTTCGCATTTGACCCTAGCTGTGTCAGGGTATTGATGAACATTTCTCTAGCTGGCTTGGCAAATCCAGCCTCATCAGAAAATGTCATAGCGTCAAAAAAACAGGCTAAACGTTTAGTCTCCAGGAATCGCCGGATTAAACCGCCAGATGTAGGCCCAGTGTTCGAAACAAGTCCTAGTTTAAAACCTCTCTTCTTTAGGTCGAACAACACACTTTCTGCATCTTTATGAATCAAAGTAGGAAATTCCCAAAAGGAGTCATCATATGCTCTCTCAATGGACGATATCGTAGATTTATCAAGGCGCTCATAGAGGGTTCGGTCTAGAGACCGAACGAAAATAGACACTTGTTTTTTAAAACTAACGTCGCGCTCTTTCTTCCTGAGTTTTTCGCAAACTGCTAGCCCCTCCAGATAGGATCTCTGAATTTGATCTATCGTAAAATTCTGCCCAAATTCTCCGAGTATCTTAGATGTTTGACAGATTCTGAGAGATTCTCGTTTTTGACCGGTTACACCATCCTCTAGAATAAGCGTTTGCCAGAGATCTAATGTTACGACAGATAATTTAAACATTTACAGAAATCACAAAAACAAATACCCTAAGACTTCTAAAATTCGGTGATAGCACCTTATAACTCTAGCCTGGTTGCCGTAAATTGAGAATACTATTACATTAAGCCAAAACCTTGGGAAGTATACAAGTGACAAAAAAACTGAACCTCAAAAAGTTCCTACCTGATGTGCATAGTTCCTTGGAAATAAATGGCCCAATATCTGATATTACGATTTTAAGAGATTCGTACGGTATCCCACATGTTAATGCTATGAACACAACTGACGCATTCTTTGGTCAAGGTTTTGCAGCAGCTCAAGATAGATTGTGGCACATGGATTCCGACAGACGTCGTGCATATGGTCGTTGGGCGGAACTTGTCGGACCAACAGGATTAGAACAAGATCTTCTGATGACTAGGTTCCAACTTAAGGAAAGTTCCGAATCAGATTATAAAACCCTTAATCATCAAACCATAGATATGTTGGAGGCTTACGCTTCAGGCGTAAATGCTTTCATTGAATCTACAGAAATCCTCCCTATAGAATACCAACTTCTCGAATCATATCCCGATCCCTGGACAGCCTGGGATTGTCTATCAGTACTAAAAGTTCGGCACATTCTTATGGGAGTGTACGAAGCAAAAATTTGGAGAGCACGATTGGTAGAAGCTATAGGCATAGAGAAAACTGCCCATCTTCATCCTCATTACGAAAAAGATAGCCTGCTAATACTTCCCCCTGGATCAGAATATTCTGGTTCTACCCTAAACGCACTCATAGAACTAGACCAAGCATCAGGAGGACTAGAATGGTTAAACCCTTTGGATGTTGGTAGCAATAACTGGGTTGTATCCGGAAAACTTACTTCCTCTGGCCTTCCTTTAATGGCTGGAGATCCACACCGAGGACTAGACACACCCAACGTGTATTACCAAAACCACATCGCTTGTCCCGAATTCGACGCAATAGGGTGTTCATTTGTCGGGGTACCAGGCTTGCCTCACTTCGGGCACAACTCCTATGTGTGTTGGGGCGTGACCCATACGGGAGCCGACTATCAGGATTTATTTGTAGAACGGTTTCAAGAAGATGATCCCACACTATATCTATATAAAGACAAATGGCAAAAAGCTAGGGTTACCACAGAAACCATCAAGGTCCGCGGAGGGGATGACCAGGATTTGATCTTATACGCCACACATCACGGTCCAATCATTGCGGGAAATCCCTCTAAGGGCGTAGGGATTTCATTCCGATATACCCAAACAGCTACACCTAACAATAGTGCAGATTCTATTCTTGAAATGCTGAAGGCTAACTCCACATTCGATTTAGATAAATCAATGGAAAAATGGGTTGACCCTTGCAATAATTTCGTCTTCTGTGATGTACACGGCAATATCGGATACCTAACGCGCGGGAAACTACCCATCAGGTCACGAGCAAACGCCTGGCTCCCAGTACCTGGGTGGACAGGTGCCCATGAATGGAGAGGAACCGTGCCGTTTTCGGAAATGCCCAGATCTCACAATCCCAAACAAAACTACATCGTCACTGCTAATCAAAAGGTCGTAGACGATGACTACCCACACTTTATCGCTCTAGATCATTCACCAGAATTTCGAGCTAGAAGGATTACTAGTCGCTTGTTATCCCTAAAAAATATCACTGTTGATGATATGGCCAAAATTCATGGTGATCGAATATCTATACCTGCACAAAAATATGTCGAACTATTGAAAAAAGTTACCGTCCACGACAACAATACAAAAAACATGTTAAATGAGTTTTGCGCGTGGGATGGAGCCATGGAAAAAGATTTAGTGGCTCCGTTAGTTTACAACGAGTTCCGTTCAGCCCTCGACTATTCAGTGTTTCGTCACCAATTAAAGGATCTTGCCAACGAGGGGTTGAAAATGACAGGTAGAGGAGGACCTATTCATCTGGCCAAACTAAGAGCTTTATTGCCTGGCATGATTAAAAGAAACGATCGATCCCTGCTTCCCCCAAATACTTCATGGAACAAACTCTTAAGCCAAGCATTCGTGCAAGCC
>CAJXDJ010000122.1 GCA_913052045.1 uncultured Dehalococcoidia bacterium | reverse complement strand
AGACTTGGCAGACTTTCATCTTTGTCGTGCTTTTTCTGTATCGAAACACCAGTTTGTTGTGCTCCGCGGAGAGCTGCGAGATGATCCTCCCCTGTCATGAGATAACTTTCTGGAAATCCTAATTCCAACATTCTGATTGCCCTGAGTCGTTGTACTTCATGCCCGCTAAACCCAATCATTCCCACTTCCCCTATTCCCCGAAGGACGCGTGACCCCACGGCGATGTTCTTGGTGGCTACGGCGCCACCAAACTGCCCGTTTATTGGATCATACCCTACAATGGTCATAGTCATAGCTAAAACTCCAAAAAGAATGACATATTACGACATCCACAAGATTCCCTTTTGTTCGTGTTCTTTTTCCCCCTGTGTCAATGCTCTGAAAGAAGTAATTGTTACTCGGTGTTGTTTTTCTAAGTCATTAAAACACAACCTGGCCTGTTCTTTTCCCTTACCCTCGAAGGTGATTATGACTTCACTATCCCACTCGTCTGGCCAATAGAGACTGAGGATGCGACCACCGTGATTGTTTGTCCATGCTCTGGCAGATTTTCCGATCTCTATCAAATTTTCCGTGGACATGTTTGCTTCCTGTTTTGTTACGAGCCCTATGTATGTCGGCATTGGAAACCCCTTAATTTTTGCTAATCTGTTTTCCGAGATAGAATGTTCACTTCCGATGTATTATGAGGAACCTGGACCCTATTGTGCCAAGTACCCTCCGTCAATTACGAGAGATGCACCCGTTATGTACGAAGCTTCGTCAGAGGCCAAGAACAACACTCCAAAGGCGACTTCGTTTGGCGTGCCACGTCTGCCCATAGGGGTAAGATCTAGTACTGTTTTGCTCTTGTTGGATTTCCCAGGGCTAGACTCCTTTAACATAGGTGTATCTATTGGGCCTGGGTGAACTGAATTTAGTCTTATGTTGTCTTTGGCGTGACGTAACGCAGCAGATTTCGTGAAAATGGTTACAGCACCCTTCGATGCACTATAGGCGGGACTGCCCATTGCGCTGCCCACAAGCCCCATTTCTGAGGATATATTGATTATTGATCCCTTTCCATTTTTTATCATGTACGGTATCGAATGTTTACATCCAAAGAAGACCCCTTTTGCGTTTACGTCCATTATTTGATCCCATTGTTTTTCCGATGTAGATATGACGCTGTCATGTCCAGTAATACCAGCATTGTTAACGAGTATATCTAGCTTGCCATAGAGGCTAATCGTCCGAACTAAGAGTGACTTCCATTGTTCCTCGCTTGTTACATCTAGCGAAATGAATTCTGCTATTCCCCCATTTTGGGTAATCTTGTGTGCTACATTCTCTCCCATTTCTCGTCTGATATCAGCAATCACTACCTTCGCTCCTTCATTGGCGAAGATTATTGACTCAGCCGAACCCATTCCTCTAGCCCCACCTGTAACAATGGCAACCTTATCTCTCAATCTCATCGAGAACTCCTACCTTAATTTTGGGTGTTCCTTATACCATTGGTTTGCCTGTTCGTATGCAAACGCTGCCTGTAGTACTGTGGATTCCGCGAATCTTCTCCCAATTAGCTGCAGTCCAACTGGAAGTTTATTTTCACTGGTGAATCCGCATGGAACGGAAATTGCGGGACATCCAGTCATTGCGGCTATGTTATTAATGTGTACGGCTTTTGATTTCGTGCTTAGTTGTTTCCCTCTAATGGTGATAGTTTCGGCGTCACCTGGAACTCCTACGCTTGCGCCCGTAGGCATAGCGATTAGATCTACGCTTTGGAACGCTAACTCTATTTCTTGGCGAATAGCGTCAGCGATTTGTTGAGCGTGGTAGTAATCTGAAAATGTCTGGGTTTTACCTGCTTTGATACGGCCGGCAATTTCCGGCCAGTTTTCTAGTTCGCTTTCTGAAAAATGGTCTTGATAATAACAAGCTAATTCCGGAAGAGTTATCTTAAAATGGACATCCCATCCTTCTGCATTCCTTGGTAGGTTGATGGGTATCAACTCGGCACCCAAATCTGAGAGGCAGCTTATTGCGGCGCGAACAATATTTTCAACTTCTTCACTTTCCCAGTTCCATAACCACCGATCTACCGGAATGCCTACCTTTAGTTGTCCTAGTGTTCCAGATAAATAGCTCTTGTAATCTGGTATAGGGTATGGCAGTGATATAGGGTCATTGGGATCGTAGCCAGCTAATATTGTTGATACTGTGGAACAATCTTCTACAGTCCGGCATAAAGGACCAGCTTGATCAGACATCCAACTAGGATGAATTACGCCAAACCTGCTTATCATACCGGTACTTAGCCGAAAGCCGACGAGATTGCAGTTGGCTGCAGGATGCCGAACTGACCCTCCCGTGTCCGTACCTAGTGAAAAAAACCCCATGCCACTGGCCACAGACGCACCAGACCCAGAGCTGGATGTCCCAGGACTGAACCTTAGGTCCCAAGGGTTGTAACATTCGACGGGTAGAGAGCCCCTGCCTATTTGAGAATAGACTTTCCCTATGAGAATTCCACCAGCCTTTTCGAGTACAGTATGGACTGTAGCATTCTTTTGTGGGGCGTAGTCAATCCCACTAGGATTTCCAAATGTAGTTCTGACATCTTTGGTGGCAATAACGTCCTTGAGAGTATATGGAATTCCATGTAATGGTCCTTTGTATTCCCCTTTCATAATTTCAGCCGTTGCGGCTTTGGCCCGTTTACGACTGTAATCGAAGGCTACGGTTGTGAACGAATGTATCAAAGGATCATTCTTTGCAATATGGGCTAAACATTCTTCATTTAATTCCGTAGGGGATAGCTGATGGCCTTTAATAAGGTTAGATATCTCTGTAAGCGACTTGAATAATAATTCTCTAGGCATACGTGTTTCCTGAAAGCGTTCTGGCCTTAAGGTAGAGGCAGGCTTACCTAGTGTCAACTATTAAGAATTGACACTACATGTAAGCGGTGCTAAATTTCCAGGAAGATATATAGTATTTGTGGGGATTCACTTTTACTGAGGACCCTGATTCTTTTTCTTATGCTTGCTAAACATGGAGAGATTTGATGGTATTACATCCTGTTGTAGATATTCAGAAACTTACAGCCATGCACTGGAGGATGATTGGCCCCCATCGGGGAGGAAGGGTATCCGCAGTTGCAGGTGATTCTAAAAATTCAGGCGTCTTCTATTTCGGAGCGTGCGGTGGTGGTGTATGGAAGACGGTGGATGGGGGACTTTATTGGAATAATGTGTCTGACGGATTTTTCCGTACTGCTGCTGTCGGGGCTATTGCTGTTTCTGCATGTGATCCAAACGTTGTCTATGCTGGGACTGGGGAGGCAGCTATACGAGGGAATGTAGCAGCCGGCGATGGGATGTATTTGAGCACTGATTCTGGGAGCAATTGGGCACATATCGGGTTAGAAGATACGAAGCACATTGCAAGAATCCGAGTTCACCCTTTAAATTCAGGACTTGTCTACGTAGCAGCTTTGGGAGACGCATTTGGGCCGAACCGACAGAGGGGGATATACCGTTCGTTTGACTATGGTGACACCTGGGAGCAAGTGTTGTTCAAGAGTGAGAAGGCGGGGGCTATAGATTTGATCATGGATCCGAACAACCCAAGAATCCTGTATGCGTCGATGTGGGAGGCAGAAAGGAAGCCCTGGACGTTTAAAAGTGGCGGTCCAGATAGCGGATTATGGAGATCGTACGATGGAGGGGATTCATGGCATGATCTTTCCAACCAACCTGGTATGCCAACAGGAATAATAGGGAGGATAGGCATTGCTGTTGGCTGCGATTCTAAATATCTATGGGCCTTAGTAGAGGCTGAACAAGGTGGGTTATATAGGTCAGAGGACAAGGGTGAAACTTGGACTCTTATATCAGATGATTCTAATTTACAGGCACGACCTTGGTATTTCCACCATGTCTTCGGAGACTCGCAAAACCCAGAGACAGTCTTTGTATTAAGCTTGGCCGCTTGGAAGTCGATAGATGGCGGTTCCAATTTTGAACAATGGGTTACGTATCACGGTGATAATCATGACATGTGGATTGATCCCAATGATAACAAACGAATAATTGAAGGAAATGATGGGGGAGCTCATGTTTCTTACAATGGTGGAAAAACGTGGTCGACGATTTTCAACCAACCTACTGCCCAATTTTATCATTTGGATACAGACAACCACTATCCATATAGAGTATATGGGACTCAACAAGATAATACGGCTATTAGTGTTCCGACTAATGTGCCCAGCAAGGGCGCA
>CAJXDJ010000121.1 GCA_913052045.1 uncultured Dehalococcoidia bacterium | reverse complement strand
GAAAATCCATGGTACCATCAAAATCTGTTTGAGTTCCGGTTGATGTTCCGGAGATAAGAACGTTAACCCCGGGAAGTGGGACACCACTATCGTCGGTTACCGTTCCAGAAATTGTTCTGGTTTGTGCAAAAGAAACTTGCACAACTAATGCTACAAAGAGCACCATTGCAATACTCGTGTAAGAGGCGCCTGCACCCCCTGCCAAAGCCATACTTCGCGATATACCAAACAACCCAATCAGAACAGCAATCACTCCGCCATATCCCATAAGCACAACTATCTTGCCAGTAGTTGGATCATTCAACATAGCTTGAGCAATAGCAGCTGCTCCTTCGCCAGAATCAGCGGGCTATAGGACAAAACCGATGGCCGCTAATGTGCTACCGACTACCAGTAGTAGGCCCGTTTGCATTTTCGAACCCATAACACACCTCCTGAAATCCTAGTCCGTGTATGATGGCAAGGGGTTATGTCAATTCAATTAACATGCTGAATTGCACAATATCTATTAGACCAATCGTGGTCAATAGGAGGCCTGAGACCATATTGCGTGGGTTCCTGACAGAAGATGTAAACGAAGTAGCGTTCGCATAATCTGTGAAGCAATGTTCAAAAATAGATAGGCAGGAAGAAAAATGAAATTACACGAGTTAATGTTTACGGTAGGAAATTCTGAATGGATTGACCTTATAGAAGCCCTTGGAATCATTGGGGCCGGCATTCTCATCATCTTCGCCTTCAGAAAGATGATTTTCCCTATAATGCTACGCCTTGCACACGTAAGTCAGTTAGATCTAAACGGAAGGCTGATTGGTTCCATAAAGCTCCCAGTAACCCTGGGCATACTAATACTAAGCGGATATCTAGCTATAGCTATCACCTTAGACCTTTCATCCGACAGTCTAGAATCTGTGAACCACATAGTAAGCATACTCGGATTAGCATTAGGCGTCATAACAGTAGCCTTGGTCACAAGCACTGCTTTTAGCTGGTACATAGAAATAGTAGCCCCACGTACCCAATCCACATTGGATGACCAACTAATGCCACTTATCCGACGCATAGTCATAGTAACAATCTACGCCCTTGGGGGTCTCATTATCCTTGACCAACTAAATATCAGTATTAGCCCTCTCATTACCGGACTCGGTTTGGGCGGTTTAGCTGTAGCCCTAGCTATTCAACCAACCCTTGCGAACATCTTTGCTGGCACTTACGTTCTTGCCGAAGGAGTCATTAAACCTGGGGACTACATAGAACTAGAAGGCGGAGATACAGGTGGTTCTGTAATAGATGTAGGCTGGCGAAGTACTAGGATCATAACATGGACCAACAATGTAGTTGTGATCCCTAACTCTCGATTCGCCGAAACCATCATAACCAACTATGCAGAACCTCATTCTGGCGTCAACGTAGCCGTATATTGTGGTGTCAGCTACGATACAAATTTAACCCACCTTGAGCAGGTTTGTCAGGAAGTAATGGATATGGTCATACATGACAGCCCTCACGCAAACGAAAAATGGGGGGGCTTTTTTGGTATAAAGAGTTTTGATGATTCAAATATAACATTCTGGCTGTTCGTCCAAGCCAATGATAGGCCTTCAAGTTTCAGCTTGAAGACAACTCTTATGCAGAATCTGCATGATCGTCTGAACAATGAGGGAATAGTAATTAACTACCCTGTGCGGACCCTGCAGTGGGCACCTTCTTCAGACGCACCGACGTTTCTACGTTCCTAACGAGGTGACATCTAAGTTGATAAAAATAAAAGGATCCACAACCAAAAGGCGTGGATCCTTTTATTTTATATGTAAGCGTTAAACTTAATCTGCAGCGAGCGCTTCCTCTACGTTCGCCAATTCGGCCTCAGGCAACCATGTTTTCCAACCATCGTTGTTCTTTAGGTACCAAACGGCGGTAGCAGTATACGCTGCATCGGAGCTTTCGGCTGCATCCTTGTTATCAGCGTGCCAGCCTTCGGCGGCCAGCTGATTCTCAGCGGACCAGTCCCAATTACGGAAGAACCCGATTAGTTCTGGGGCGTCGGTTACAAGGTTAGTTTGCATTGCGATTAGAACTTCCGCTGGTGGAAATCCACATCCCAACCCCGGGTCTCCACCACTGCAATCCGAAATGGGAGGTTGTTCTAATCCTACCATATTCAATTTGTGCGATAGGGTTGTTGGTCCCCAATAGTAGAAAAGAATAGGCTGCTTTTTCTTGTAAGCGCCTTCAATTGCTCCATTCAGTCCTGCCATAGTACCGGGGTCACGAAGTTCCACATGTTCGGTTAGGCCGTAAGCCTCAAGTTGACCTTCATTAACTCCCCGACATGCCCACTGGGCTATACACCCTATGAGCACAGCTTTTCCACCGCTGTCAGGTTCTACAAAAAGTGATTTGTATTCATCTTTTTTCAGATCTTGAACGGACTTTAGGCCCGGGTTGGCTTCTGCTAGGTAGTCAGGGATCAGGAACGTATCCTGCCAGTTGTCTTCCAAGCTCTTGCCCACTGGTATGACTTCTCCGGCCTTGATGGCGTTATCCCAGACGGCGTCTTGATTTGGCAGCCATATTTCCATGCTGATATCAATATCACCCTTACGTAATCCCTCAAACAATGGGACTGTGGCTCCCTCAATGTGGGAGGTGGGATAGCCATAACCGTGGTAAACGATGTATCTGGCTACACCATTCTGAATTAAAGCACTATCCCAGTTTAGCCCTGCAAAAACGATTTCTCTCTTCGTTGTATCAGAATCACTACTTCCACAGGCAGTCGTGATCGCTAACGAAGTCGAGATAAGGATTGCTAGCATGACTAAGCTTATCTTCATTCGTCGAAGCATAAAGTACGATGTCTCCTCAATTGATTTGCTGCTAGACTCAGCAGCTTCACACGGATCAACTTCTAAGGTGCTTAAACGATGGTTGATCTTGTTAATTGTGCGCTTTATTAATTCCGTATACCCTAAACGAGATGGGGTATTTAGTCAACTTTTAGTGCCTGTTAATAAGGTCACCGCAGACTAAAACACGGTTATCTATTACTTAATGTCGAAGGGTAATCTACAGGTTGTTAACGAAATATTAGGCCTATGGATATTTGTCTAACACTAACTCTTTTTTTGGTTAGGAGGAGATATAGGGCAATACGATGGGGGAATTGGCAAGGACTACCTAACTGATTATTATTGACTAGTGGATTTGTCGCTACGGACAGAAATGAATCTTAACTCTGGAAGTAAAATGAGATCTATAAAAATAGGCATACAAGCTCCGGACTTCATCTTGGAAGATTGTTATGGCAAGCCAGTATCTCTTACTGGTTTGCGTGGAAAGAAGGTGATACTTTATTTTTTTACCAGCCCAGGTGGAGGTAATTGAACCCGCATGGCTCTTGGTTACCAAGAGAATGCTCAAAAACTTCGTTCAAAGAACATAGTTGTTTATGGCATGAATGATAAGGACTCCAAAGCTGCTCGAGAATGGATAGAAACGGAAAACTTGCCCTTCACGATCCTATTAGATGTAAACAGGGAGGTTGGGATTTCTTTTGGCATAGCCGATTCATCATCAGACAGATATGTAGCCAATAGCGCTGATGGTAGACGTCCAGCAGTGGCGATTGATGAATTTGGCCGAATTATTGCATGGGAGCCGGACATGAATAAGGTGGGGCAAATTCACGATCTAATAGAAAGAATGTAAAAGGTCACTCAACCAGGGGAATGAAAGGGCCTATTAAAGGATTAAGGGATATATAAGAAAGGTGGCAGAATCTCAACCGGTTGGTATCACGAATTTGTAGGATCATCGGTTTTCAGGGTCTTGATTTTAGGCGGAATGGCTGCAATGGCGCATATAGCGCACATAATTGGAAGAATCAGGCCTAATATTATTGCCAATGTGTAAGTTCCGGTAATATCGAATAATACCCCAAAGGGCCATGGGCCTAGGGCTGCACTTGCGACCATTGCTGTAGTCACAATCCCGCGGATGCTTCCCAGGTGTTTTCTTCCAAAATAATTAGGCCAAATTACTGCGTTTGTAATCGATGCCATTCCTCCTGCAAGGCCAAGTAATGCTCCGTATGTAATTGCTTGCAAAGGAGATGACATCATTAATAAAATGAACAAGGGAACTTTGCTGGTTTGCCGTCAAAAGGTAAACCTGGCGCAACCAGTTCCATGGGATCGACCCACGGATGTATGGCAAAAATTCTCCCCTACGTCCATACAAAAAGGACAACTCCCTAATCCGAAGAGGCTTAGATCCGCCTATTATTGCCCATCTA
>CAJXDJ010000120.1 GCA_913052045.1 uncultured Dehalococcoidia bacterium | reverse complement strand
AATTATTTGGTAATGGAAAATTTTGTTGAATTAGTATCTCAATATCCAGATATGATAATTCTCCAATTATTTGGACATACACATACAAATGAATTTTCAGTAATTAAATCAGAAAAAGATAAAAGGATTTCCGAAGGTTATCTTTTTAAAATAAAGTAAAGAAGGAGAAAACATTAGCATTAAAGAGGCTGCAACAGATCCAAAAAGGCCGATGCTTTTTCGCAAAAAATAAGGCATCCCAACAAGTGCAGAACCAGCTAATGCATATGGTAGTCGGACACTAAAATCAGTATCCGAAAAAATGGAAAAACTTAAAGCATTCAGAAAAAATTGCATTGGGCCATGAGTCCACGCTTCATATCGATATCCCATACCTGTAAAAAGTTCCCAAGAGTAGATGGCATGGAGACTTTCATCATAATGAAAGGGTCGATCACTTAATTCCCACAACCTAAAGAGTAATGACAGGATAACAAGGCCAGAAAATATCCCTTGATCCCAGGTCGGTCTATAAGACAGATGCAAGGCACGTTTTTTTTCTGGGAAAATGAATTTCAAGATTCTTAACTTCATGAAAACAAGATTATCAATCTATCCTCTCGTAAACTACTACATCACCCATTTCAAAAGACACCACCAATAAGTCCCGAAATTTGCTCAAGCCCTTCGTACCATACTTATGTTTTTCCCTTGATCCAACATAAACATATCTAACATCATACTTATCCAACAGATCCGAAACCTCTACCAAATCATTGCTTGTATATATTGTCTTAACGTCCACTTCTCTATTCCCCAACGGATCCGTCGAGCCTCTCCATTGCAATTCGTGGCCAGGCCAATTTAACGGAGTCGGAAATCCCGTCGCAGAGGAGATCCTGCCAAACTCAGTATATCCACCTCCGACTGCCTCCAATAAGTGGCCACTAGGCATTTCGTCTCTGAGAATGCGAATAGCCTCATATTCATCTGCTCGGTCAGTATTCTTTAGGAAAGCCAGCCCATCTAGGGTAGACACAGCATCAGAGCCCTCAATCCTGTTCTTCGTTGCAGCCACGGGATAATAAAGCGAAGTAAGAAACAAGACAATGACAAACCCAACCAATCCGTACCTCCATGGCCTATACGTTAAACGCCAAATGATCGGCTTCGAAAACAAATAATATATGGCGTAGGTAACAACCACTGCAAATAAGAGCCAGACTTGATAGTACAGTTTGAAAATTGTATTCATCCGCAAGAATAGGAAATCGTCCACATAAAATATCTCCACGCCTATCAGCAGATAGGAAGCTAATCCCATTAAAATTAATACGAATCCTGTAGCACTCGAGTCCCCTAAAGACCTAACTAAACCACTAAATATCGAAACCCAAACGATAATGAAAAGGGGTAACAATTTAATGGACCGTAGGCTAATTAACGACAAGGTATGGGCAATGTCGTATTCTCTAAAACTAGTGAGAATAGTGATAAAGAGCCATAATGAAAAGGGAGCCAATGTGAGGATTATAGTAGCTTTGAGCAGCCGAACTTTATCTTTCCAGTCAGATGGCAGCGAACTGAGTTGCTTTACTAAGAATGTGACGCCAACAATCAGGAAAAATCCCCAGATTAATAGGAAATGCAAGGTCCGGGTACTAACGTCTATCAAAGGGAGAATTCCTGAGATCTGACTTCTAAACGTAAGATAGAACGGCAAGTACATTACAATCGATAGAATTAAAATTGGTATCATCACTATAAGTGCTTGCGTCGTGGCTTTTAACATACTTAATTGATTTTGTCTTAACCCCTGTATCAACAAAATACAAAAAATTAATGTGGCGAAAACTGGAAAATCCGATGCATTCAAAAATGCCAAGGAACCTAACGCTAAAGAAAGGAATAAGAATTCCAAATAGTTGGCAGCAAACCAACGTAATCCAAGAGCATGCCATCCCAAAAAGGTGTTAAGGGCTAAGGAAATTACCAAAACCAAAAAAGGAAGTGCTATAACATGGGCGTGGAGATCTCCCAGCAGAAAGCTAAAGAAAGGAAACTCAGTTATCGTATAATCTAAGCTCTCGCCATTTACAAAGGTATTTATTACCCTAGTATCTCGCCACCACCAGTTAAGCTCTTGCGGAAAGAAACTAGAGTGTTGAGAAGAACGAATCAATCCCTCTATGTTCACCCATTCCCAAAAATTATCCGAACCCCAACCTATTGCCTGCAGGAAATCCAAACCACCTACTAAATGCCCAAAGAATCCCAAAAAAATTGGTCCCAATAGAGAGAAGCCTATGGCTTTACCTCTGCTTGCACCAGAAATCCGGATCAAGTTGTACATCAAACCATAAATCGCTATTGAGGCTAATGCAGGCACCAGAACCAAGGAAAGATTGTAACTTACGTTAGACGGAATCGAAGTCAGCTCTGAAAGATTAGCCATAATCATGTGGCCAAAGTAGTAGTAACTGATAGATTCACCAGATAACCACATGTCTTCAGGCGGGAATGAATTACTCTGTATGATGGCATTTAGAAAGCCGAAGTCCATAGGCTTTTCTGTATGGTTAATATCAGGAATCTGAGATACTACCAAAATCCAACCAAAGAATACGACTAGAAAAACAATTTCAGATAACAACAAATGCAACCATTCGGCTTTGACAAAACTTACGATTTCAAATCTTTGTGCTTTGAACGCTATTACTGCGAGAACAGCAAGTACAAACGTGACACAAATTATTGTGGTCTGAACTAAGGGAACTACTTGAGTGTGCCCAAGAATCCATAATATATATGTGAAAATGAGGAGACCAAAAACTTTACTTAACGATGCCCCCCGATCGGGCAAACGTTTAAACAGCAAAAAGGCAAATGGAAAGAAAATGAGCCCTATAACATAAACTGAGATAATCCAGAGGACGATATTATCCAAAAGAAGTAGTGCCTCCGTTAATTTAGTTAACGGGCCCCAATAAGGCTTCTATGAACTCCCATGCATCGAACCCAACAAGGTCTTCGATGTTTTCTCCTGTGCCTAGATAAAGAATTGGCAAACCCAATTCTCTCTGAATGGGAATAGCGATCCCACCCCTCGAAGTACCATCCATTTTGCTTAATATTACACCCTGACATTGAAGAATTTTAGTAAAAGCTTTTGCCTGATCTAGACCATTAACTCCGGTGGTGGCATCCAGAACTAAAAGGGTTTCATGAGGTGCACTATTGTCTAATTTGGTTATGACAGACTTTATTTTAATTATTTCTTGCATGAGATTAGTTTTTGTATGTAATCTTCCGGCAGTATCTATGATCAAAATATCAGCCGACCTGGCGCTGGTCGCCTGATAGGCATCAAACGCCACAGCACCAGGATCTGCTCCATCCCGGTGCGCTATGACATCCACTCCTATAGCACTACCATGGAGCTGCAATTGTTCTATGGCGGCGGCTCTAAACGTGTCTGCGGCTGCTAATATAACCTTGTTTCCCATGCTTTTGTAGTAATGAGCCAATTTCGCTATTGTCGTAGTTTTACCAACTCCATTAACTCCCACAACAAGGATTACGTACGGAGAGGACGTTGAAGTACTCCTTGCACCAACAGCGGTCTCTGACAAGGGATAAGTCAGGCAGGTAAAAAGCATTGATTTCAAAGCTTCAATAATTGTTTCTGAATTGGTTAGGGATTCTTGACTGCAATATTTCTTCAGGTTTTCTATTAAATCAATAGCGGTTTCCACGCCGATATCTGCGGATATCAACAGTTCCTCCAAATCTTCCCAAAGTATCTCTTGTGGCCTACCCGATCTAACTATGCTCATGATAGGGCCAAGCCAAGCTAGACGGCTTTTTTGGGTCGCCTCTCTCGTTTTAGAATAAACTTCTTCCTTTTTACGATTCAGAAACTTTAGCATAATCATCCACTAACACTTACTTGTGCAAATTCGTCCGCTCTCGTTAAAAATGGATCAGCATCATTATTGTCCGGGTAATAAGTCTTCACCTATTCATAACCTCAAATTGGCGAGTGCATCCCTGGCAGCACCACGTTCTGCATCTAATTTACGTCGACCAACACCAATACCCAAGGATTCTCCATCAACGTTAACCTCTATCGTAAAGTACCGGTCGTGAGGAGGTCCATCCTCAGTAAGCAAATTGTATATCGGAGCATCAGACCCTTGGGCTTGAATCAATTCCTGCAGTTCGGATTTCGGATCCTTAGGAATGGCCTTTTCGCCAATATTTTGCACGTAATCAGACCACAAGCGCAAAATTAAGGCCCTCGATTGTTCATGGCCTTTATCTA
>CAJXDJ010000119.1 GCA_913052045.1 uncultured Dehalococcoidia bacterium | reverse complement strand
ATTTTTTCTCTTATCTTTTTTAGCAATTCTAGGTTTGTTTTCTGAAACAGTGAAAACATTACCCGCTGGTGCTTTCAGTGAACAATTACAGGGTTTTTCATATGAAATACCAAGGCTAAATTCTAGCTTAATAGAAGAAAAATTATTAAAAAAAACTGATTATAAAAAAAATCAAACACAAATCGAAAAAGTTAAAACAGAAATTAGTGAAATTGAACCGAAAAAGCTCGATCAAGAAATAATTGTTGCAAAAGAACCCAAAACAGCAGTTGAAGAAATTGAAATAAAAACTATTGATCAAAAAATAACTGTTGCAAAAGTAAACAAAACAGCATTTGAAGAAATTGAAACAAAAACCACTGATCAAAAAATAGTAGATGTTTCAAAAATAGAAAAAACTATAGGACAATGTAAAAAGACAGGCGATTTTACAGTAACGCCAGTGATTGACCATATGTTCTCTTAACTTTGTGCTGCCTGGTGAATGTTAATAAATCCTCACCGAAGTCTTGTACGAGAGATAGGTCTGTTATTAGCGACTAAAAATCCATCTCCAGAATATATAGACCTCCTTTGTGACGATCTATAGCATAAACTAGGGCGTTTTCATCCACGTACACATCATTGATCTGGGTTCCGTGAGGACTTTGCGGAACATCAGGGATAAAGAAGGCAACTTCTCGTGGTTGGTAGGGATCAGAAATATCGTGGATACGCACCCCTCCACTGAAGTAGGATCCCACAATGATGTCCTCCGAAGTCCAGGAAGTTGGGACTGGCTGATTCTCATGGAGATTGTGGGCTCCATAACGACCGGGTCGTGAGCTGAATTCCTCAGGCGGTGGTATGGGAAGTGTACTAATAGGCACTGGATTAGCCTCGTGGCGCATGTCCATGATCCAAGTTAACTTCGGCCAGTCGCTTAAGTCATCTGTCACAGCTTCGTCAGTAACAATTAGGAGATCTCTCTCGAAGAGAGGCAAAACTGTATGGGTGAAGCCGGCAAAAGGTGGGTGATGGTCCACTCTGCTAATCATGGTAGGACTTGAGATATCTGACAGATCGAGCAACACTACGCCTCCATCTAGATAACCAAGATAGGCTCGATGGGGACGCCGTGGGTAAACATTAGCATTATGCAAGCGGAATCCAGAGTCATGCTGAGTGTGACGTTCTGGAACAGGCTCCAAATCTCCGTAGCGTGTTCCAGGTAGCCACCAACGGCCTACCTCTCGAGGGTCGGCTGGGTTGGCCACGTCCAGAATCATATAAAATTGGTCGTCCTTCTGGTTATGGGATGCGAAGTCTGCTGCTCCGGTGCTGACATGAGCGTATTTACCGTCAACAAACCAAAGACAATGCGCACCTCTGGAGTAAGGCCCTGAGGTATCTAGAAACGAAAGTTGAATGGGCTCCGCAGGGTTTCTCACGTCGTAAATGCCGATGCCCACTCCAGGAGTGCCCGGATGAGCAGATTGGTAGGCCACCAGAAGTAGATCATCCACTAAAGCAAGGGAATTTGAACGAATGTTGTTAGAAATCAGATCCTTCTGCGCTATTTGGGAAGGATTACGGGGATCAGTCACATCAACGACTGTGAAATCTTTAGGGGCCGACTCGTGAGCTATGTAGAGGAATCGTTGCCCGTTTTTCGTGGATTGAAGGGCTAATCCTTCCCCACCATTACCAAAGCCACTCAGGTCATGATGAGATAACAGCCTGAGGCCATGGATTCTATACGATATCTGACTCATAATACGCAATCCTCCAGAGACTGCACAATCACATTCTAGTTAACTTGGGCTAAAGCAGTTCCACTAAGTAGCGCTTAACAATCTACAGATCAGTCCCGACTTTATCAAGTTTCCAGTTTTTCGCTATTTCCTGAAACAAACGATATCCTAATCATCGATGGTGAAATGGGCGACACTACGCCGATTACTACGAGGATGCTTAAACACGCCATAAAAATATTTGTATAGGAAGGATCTATGATAACACCCGAACAGAATAGTGGCCTCATCCCTGTCACCATTTGGTATGACTACATCTGACCTTGGTGCTATATAGGGCTGGCCAGGTTGGACCAGTTAGCGCAAGAATATCCTCTTAAAGTCACCTATATGAGTTATTATCTCAATCCCGGTATACCGCCAGAAGGACGCGCACCAAAACTCAAGAAAGATGAGAAAGTAGGGGATCATCTCACAGGTTATATAGGCGAGATCGCAGATGAGATTGGACTTACAATGAAGCATGCCCCTCTCACTCCCAATACCCGTATGGCGTTCGAGGCCTCGGAATTCGCTAAAGATAAGGACCGTTTTGAGGAATTTCATCGGGCGTGTTACCGGGCTTTATGGGAGGATGGCTTTGACTTGGGCCAGATCTCAGTCCTACAACAGTTGGGAGAGGAGGTAGGACTTGATAGCGAAGAACTGAAAACCGTTCTTGATACAGGCCAATACACATCTCGGACGAAAGAACAGTACGACAGAGCCATATCGCTGGGGGTCAATGGAATACCATCATTTATCATTGGTGGGTATTTTTTCTCAGGTGCTCAGCCCTACGAGGCTTTCAAGCGGGTGGTCGAAATTGTGAAAGCCTCCAACCACTCTCGACTTACCTAATTAAGAAATCGTTAACTGAAACTGATCAGCCGTCTTCTCGCCTTGGGAAGCACAAAAAGATTCTTATTGGAAGAAGGAGAGTAATCTTCTTGTGTTACGGCTGAAACAATTTCGCGTCTATTGTATAGTAAATTGCACGAAATCGTTAATAAGAATCGAATCAGAATTTCGAATACATACTATTCCCTATTACAACTCTGTTATCACGCAATCTGTCCTGCTGCAAATCCGGAAGACCAAGCCCACTGAAAATTATACCCCCCTAAAGGGCCGGTTACATCTACTGCTTCGCCAATAAAATAGAGACCATTAATCTTTTTGGATTCCATTGTTTTGGAAGAAAGTTCTTTCGTGTTTACGCCTCCAATAGTGACCTCCGCCGAACGATAACCATCGGTATTGGTCGGGATTGTGATGTAATGTTTCATTAAGCTGGTGATTCTTTTCAATTCTGGTTCACTGACGGATCGTATCCGGCTAGAAGCCAAACCTCCGAGTATCGCTTTAGCCAATCTTTTGGGCACAAACTTTCCTAATACTGTGCCAATTTCAAAATTAGCGTACAACTCCCTTTGGTTGATTAAATCATCATAGAAATTTATAACATTAGGCACTAAATCTAGTTTGATCTCATCTCCCTGGGTCCAATACGACGATGCTTGTAAAATTGCAGGACCACTGAGGCCCCTATGAGTAAAAAGGATGTTTTCGTCCCAGTAATGTCGATTACAGTGGACCCTCGCTCTTAAAGACACCCCTGAAAGATCAGGAAAATAGCCAGGATTTCCTTGTTGAAAAACTAAAGGTACAAGTCCTGGTCGTGTTTCATTAACCGATATGCCAAATTGTGAAGCAATATCATACGCGAAGCCCGTTGCTCCAATTTTCGGTATAGATAACCCACCGGTCGCAATAACAATCGAGTCCGAAGATCCATTTCCGAATGACGCATTCCAATGAAATCTATTACCAATATATCTTATATCTTCTAAACTAGCTGATGTTCTTATATCTACATTTGACTTGCTGCACTCGTTCAACAACATATCAACAATTTGTTTTGCGGACCCATCACAAAATAACTGGCCAAGAGTTTTTTCATGATATGAAATCCCACTCCGTTCGACCAGATCTATAAAATCAAAATTGGTGTATTGTGATAAAGCTGATATTTGGAAATGGACATTATCGCTGATATATAAATCGGGCGAAACATAAAAATTAGTAAAATTACAACGGCCTCCTCCAGAAATTAGTATCTTCCTTCCAACCTTGGAATTCCGCTCAATCACTAAGACGCGTTTATTTCTTTTGCCAATTTCTGACGCACACATGAGACCTGCAGCCCCTCCCCCAACGACGACAGAATCATAGTTTAACGACATTACTCCATAGTACACAGACCAATAGTTAATATGCACAGTATCCAGTAATCGTTTACAGAATTATTTCAGTACGGTATCGAGATCGCCACACAGAGAGGGATTAGGGCGCTTAGCCTATTTTGGGCTTCCAGGCAATGCTATAATCTCTAAGTCGCTTCAATTCTGTGGTCTGAGGCGCTCAAATTCGCTTATCGCTAAAAAGGACACATATTGACAGATTTAGACCCGTCCTGCCCTTCGCGTCTTTGATCCCGACGTCGCAGCCCGCCCGCACCAGCGCTTCCGCGCACTCCACATGGTTGTAGTAGCAGG
>CAJXDJ010000118.1 GCA_913052045.1 uncultured Dehalococcoidia bacterium | reverse complement strand
AAGCGAGTTCGTGAATGATCTGACTGACGTCCGCCAATACCACATTGGGTGTTTTCCTCCGATTTTGGTGGAGACCAGAATGCAAACTCCCTGGTCCGCGTGGTCTTGCATGTTGCCATCCCATGATTCGTGTTTAACGGTAAAAGTCAGCGGTCTAACGTAAAATTGATCCTTCACTTGCTTTGCAGTAACCACAAAAAAATGTCACCCCTCTATTTTCTGACACTATACCATAATGATAGTTCTTAGATTTTTGCAGCCAAGTCAGTCAAAATGGGTAGGGATTTAGATCTGGTTAGACGACCTATAACCATCAACAAACCGTTGAAATTCAATCCACCAAATCCGCCGCAAGGGTATCTCCTAACTCCATCCCCGCATCCGAATGATAGTATGTAATAATCTGAACATTTCCCATAAACCTACAACATTTCCCATCTGATTCTTCCAGATAGCGGCTACACCAATCCAACCAATTACACGAATCATACGCATCATGTTCATAGGTATATATTTCGAATCCTTTGGAACGGCCTTCAATCTTGCACGAAAGTCCAGAAGTTGCACCAGCTGATATATAGTCCATATCACCGCAACCAATAATTTTGTGCTTATCAAGAGACTTGACGGCCTCAGTGGCATTCTCAAACTTTACTTGCCTAAATTCACAACCACCAAAAACCAGAACAATTAAACCAACTAAAATCGACGATCTGATAGCACAAATCGCCCATAGATTATTAGATACAATCCCTTTCGATAAAACCCTAATCATCTTCTACGCCTCCATCCAAGACCACCCTGCACTTTATATTGGATAAACTTAGATCGATTGTCAAAAAATAATTTCTAAATTTTACAGGTATGTTTATGAACACATTAAAAGCCTCATTGCCGAATACCCAAAAAGTAGTCTCCAATATTCGGATCATTGATTATACTTTTAGCATTACCAACATGAACTACTTTTCCACCAGAAAATATGTAACCACGGTCCGACCTAGCGAGCGATAGCCTGGCATTTTGCTCCACCAAAAGCACCGAGATTCCTTCACCACGGAGTGCATCAATATTGGCCAGAATCTGCTTTTGATACTTCGGTGAAAGTGCTGCTGTAGGTTCATCCAACAGTAGGAATGTAGGGCCCGAAATCAGTGCCCTGGATATTGCAAGCATTTGCCTCTCACCACCAGAAAGAGAGGCAGCAAGATCGTTCATCCGCGGCTCCAAATCAGGAAACATCTCGCAAGTTCGCTCCATTCCTATCATTAATTTTTTCTTTGATACACGAATCCCACCCATCTGAAGATTCTCTCGTACTGACAAAGACGGGAACACGTTGTCTACCTGTGGCACGTATCCTATGCCGCGATCGACTAGCCTGTCAGTGCGCCACCCGGACACATCGGCACTATAATGCAAAACCGTGCCGCTTTGGTGTGTAGCCAGGCCAAAAAGAACTTTCAAGAATGTGGACTTCCCACATCCGTTCGGCCCAATGATGGTAACAAACTCACCCTGTTTAACATACAAATCTATCCCATTCAGGATCTGAACAGAACCATATCCTCCTTCGAGGCCTGTAACTTGAAGAACTGTGGTCATTCTTTCGTTTCCGTGTCGCCCAGATATGCTTCAATAACCCTTCTACTCCCCCTGATTTCATCCGGAGTTCCTTCCATCAAGATCTGGCCTCTATCCATCACTATGATCCTGTCAATATCACGACGAAGAATGAAATCCATGTTGTGCTCGATAACTAACATTCCAATATTCTTTTGTGAAGTTAAGCTGCGAAGGTTTTGAAATATTCTCTCTGCCAGTGGTCCAGCAACTCCTGCGACAGGTTCGTCAAGCAACAAAAAACTAGGGGAACTCATAAGGGCACGGCCAATATCAACCAACTTGCTCTGACCTCCTGATAGCTCACTAGCTAGACTATGGGCCATATGTGATATCTCGAGCAAGTCCAAAGTTGCGTAAGCATCTATAACTCTTTGTTTTTCTGCCTTACGCGAACCCGGGAGAATTAATGCTAATAACATGTTGGGAGCAAACTGGTAACGGGTAGGAACAAGAAGATTCTCAATCACTGTCATCTCTCTCCATAACCAGGTGTGCTGAAATGTTCTTGTTAATCCGAGATTCTGTATTTGGTCCGGCCGCATTCCAGTAGCATCCTGGCCCAATACATCTACCCTACCTGAACTCATTCCCAATAATCCGGAAATACAATTAAATGTTGTCGTTTTACCGCATCCGTTAGGACCGATCAGCCCAACAAGCTCACCTTGTTCAATCTGAAAGGAAATTTTATCGACGGCCCGCAGGCCGCCAAAATCCTTGGTTAGCTCTGATACCTTGAGTGCAGGTGACATCATTTTTATATTGTATCCTCTTGTTCATCCTGCTTTGTTGACCCAACAACGGGACGCTTTGGCCTGCTTGGGACTTCTGGTAGCAAACCCTTAGACGACGTAAGCAATGCACCAACAATCACCAGTCCAATTAGAGCCAGCTTGAGATGCGGTAAGGACAACGAAACAGTTTCCCGGGGGAAAATCTCGGTAATGGATCGGGCCGACCAAACAACTCCGCCAATATTTACCACAAGCCAGGAAAATATGGTGTCCATGTAAGCGGTCATGTTGTGAAACGGCAGGCTTGCACCTCCCCTTGAGACTACCATGACGTTAAACATGAATTCAACAATAACAATCAAAAATGCACCGATAATCATACCTCGATTGTTGCCCCGTCCCCCAACAATAAAAGCGGCCCAAATTAGAAATGTAGTGCGAACTGGGTTCATAAACTCCGGCCAAATGTTAGTGTTTAGCCAAGCCCAAAGGGCACCCGCCAGAGCAGCTATAGCCGCACCCAGCGCAAGGCTAGCAGCCTTGTGAATCAGAATGTTGTGACCATGGTGCTGACTAACTAGCTCCCCTTCCCTGATAGAACGTAAAATCCTGCCCCACGGAGATGCAAGAATCGTATTCAGCAGAAACCATATCGAAATTAGAGAAACAACTGCCATAACAGCGAGAAGAACGACATAGGGTGCTGGAACGTGGAGACCTAATAAATTACCCACTATTTCAGATGGTCCGTTCTCCCACCAATTTTCAAAAGGTCTGGAATATTGGGATATACCAATGGCTGATGTAACGGTACCAGCACGAAGCAATGGCTCGGCCTGAAGAGAAATCCTAAGCATTTCGCCAAGCGAAATAGTCACGATGGCAAAGTAATCCATCCGTAGTCTTGCCGTTGGATAGGCAAGCAACCAGCCTATAGCGGCCGCTATAAGGACAGCAACGATTGTTGCCATCCACGGAGACAAACCGTAGCCATTCGTCTCAACTGGCGCAGAAAGCAATCCCACAATTACCGCTCCAATCCCGACAAAAAATATAACACCAAAATTGGTCATACCGGTTATCCCAGTATGCATATTAAGTGAGAAGCAAGCTAACCCAAAAATGCCCACAAGTGTAACGATCCGAGCCACCTGAAGAGTTTTTGTAAGATTGGTGACACTAGGTAGAAGCCAAACAATTCCTACCAAGAACAGAAAGAGGATCACAAACATTATCCAGGATCCCCGCTCGGTACTCCGGTCAATACGTATGGGGTTGCTTAATCGGATATTCAGCCCTGAGACGAAACCAGAGATTGTAGAACCAGCCAATCTTACGGTTGATAAGATCCGAATTGCATGGCTTCGGGGTAATGCCAAGCCAGCTTTAATCGTATTTTGTATCAGCTCAATGCCCTTATCTCTAATTTCGCTGATCCAGTCCATATAAACTGTTACTAGCGCCATAACCGATGATAGATATCTCAACTGAAGAAGAATTATTCTCCTTGGTTGAAGATTCTTCTTCAGTTGAGTAAGATGCCTCTTTCTGATCTGCTCGATGTTCCAATTCTGAATTGCATAGCCTATTCCCCGAGGCGCTAAAAGCAATAATCCCACTAAGAAGATGAATGGCATCACCTCCGCGAATCCACTAGCAGTAGGACGGTCTAGAGCGTTTCCAGCACCTATCAAAACAGGCTCTGACACAGCTCGTAACAGACCTACGATAAGAGCCCCAATTATTACACCAGGTATCGAACCAATCGATCCCAAAACAACCACAGCAAACGCAGGTAGCAGCAACGAGAGACCTAGTTCGGGATTGATTGGTAGAATCGCTGCCAGCAATGCACCACCGAGCCCGGCAATGCCAGACGAGAGGAAAGCGGTACTCCCATAGACACGCTCTACGTAAATTCCGCTGGAGGCTGCAAGCCCTGGATTATCCGCCACTGCACGCATCTGACCGCCGAGACGAGTACGAT
>CAJXDJ010000117.1 GCA_913052045.1 uncultured Dehalococcoidia bacterium | reverse complement strand
TTTACTACCAAGCTATGCTAACTTTTGGAGCATTCATTCTGCTCATCATAATACCAATAAAGAGATTCGTCGTACCCATACCCAGCGAAGAGCCTGAGCCATCTAATCAATAGCATTTATAGCTCAAGTTCCCCGGCAGTCTTCTCACGCTATTTTATTAAAAATCAGATGATTTTTAATCGACCACCCTTTAAAACCTAACCGTCCAACCTTCGTGAATATCCCAACGCGCTCTATTACAATATCCAACTATACGGATAGGTAGACTACGAAGATTTTAATCCAAATATCTCTTTTCTCGAGGTAAACTTTCGTTGTCCTTTGCCCGTCACCAATGCTAGACTGTCGTCACTTCTAAGCCTGAGATCGCAAGTATAATGGTACAAAAAAAAGGTCGGATTTTTTCGGGTATGCGACCCACCGGACGGCTGCACCTAGGAAACTACCTAGGAGCTCTAAAAAGTTGGGTTGAGTTACAGGATGATTACGAATGTATCTACTGTGTAGTGGACGTGCATGCCTTAACAACACTCGAATCTGTTCAAGATGCGAAAGCTATAGTTCCCAACACCAACGAAATGGTTCTGGATTGGCTCGCCGCAGGCATAGATCCGAATAAAAGCATAATTTTCGTACAGTCACATGTGCCTGAGGTAATGACATTACACACCCTTCTAAGTATGGTAACTCCATTGGGATGGCTGATGCGTGTTCCAACATTCAAAGAAAAGCTCAGACAAATGAAAGCCAACGATGAAACCGTAAACTATGGACTAGTAGGATATCCTGTCTTACAAACAGCGGACATAATCCTCTACAGAGGTGATACCGTTCCCGTTGGCGAAGATCAAGTGCCCCACGTAGAGTTATCTAGGGAAATTGTGCGAAGATTTAACAAAATTTTTGGTAATACATTTCCTGAACCCAAGGTTAAACTTACAGAATCTCCCAGCATAAGAGGCCTTGATGGCAAAACCAAAATGAGCAAGACGCTCAATAACCATGTAGAGCTAGCTCTATCTGATGATGAAACTCGCAAAAGGATAATGTCCGCCGTCACCGATCCTCAACGAACCCACCGAAACATCCCAGGAAGACCTGACATTTGTAATGTTTATAGTTTGCACAAGATATTCAACGAAAGAAAAGTTAATGAAATTGAACAGGGATGTACTTCGGCTACCTTAGGATGTGTTGACTGTAAAATGGATCTCGCGGTTAATGTGAATAAACACCTCGCCCCTTTTCGAGAACGTCGAACTGCATTAGCGAACCAGCCTGACCTAGTGCAAGCAATTTTGACTGATGGAGCGAAAAGAGCTAGGAAGATCGCAAAATCAGTCATTGCTGAAGTCCGGGGGAAAATGGGGTTGTGAAATCTGGGCGCGAAAAGTTTCCAAGTTCAACTTCTGGGATGACTGCTTTGCAAGTCGCCATCAAAGCCGCAACATGCGCTGGAGATATAACATTGAATTGGTTCACCAAGGTTCTCAACGTCTCATATAAAGGGCGTGCCAATCCAGTAACCCAAGCAGATTTGGAGGCAGAAGCCGCAGTATTAGACATCTTACAAAAAGAATTTCCAAAATATCCCATTTTAGCGGAGGAATCGGGTCTATCAACAGGATCGTCTACGTACAGATGGTACGTAGACCCATTAGACGGAACTCGGAACTTTGTTCAAGGCATACCTCATTTTTGTACTGCCATTGCGCTAGCAGACAACAATGAAGTAATTGTAGCAGCCACATACGATCCTATTAGGAAAGAACTGTTCACGGCGGAAAAGGGTAAAGGGGCCTACTTAAACGAAAGACTAATTAGCGTGAGTAGGAGGCTTGATCTTGAAAATTCTATGATAGGCTTTGATTTGGGATATTCTGATGAAGAAGCTGCTAAAGCCATCGAACTTATCTCGCGTATTTGGCCCAATATGCAGAGTTTTAGACTCATGGGATCCTCAGCTTTAGCAATGGCGTACACCGCCTGCGGCAGGATTGATCTATATTATCACCAAACTCTTTCCCCATGGGACGTAGCCGGAGGGATACTTATGGTGAGAGAGGCCGGAGGAACATGCCAAGATCGATACAATAGACCCTCTCGTCCTGAAACACAAAGCATCATAGCGTCCAATAAAAACTTGTTACAAAACTTCCTCGCTGCATCAAACGGATCGTCGTGGATAAGCTAACTGACCCCTACCAGCTATAAACGGTCGATACAGTCGGAAATGTAGCAATCCCTAGACATAGTTCACAACTCTACCAATCTCTCAGGCCTCATTACATGTCCAGAACAACCTTGATCATCCCATCTTTTCTGGTTTCATAAATTTCTAGTGCTTTTTGAATTTCGGAGGAATCCATCTTATGAGTCAAAAGAAACCCTGGATCTAATCGTCCTTGATTTACCATATGGACTACTTTAGTAACATACCTTGGCATAGTCCCAGCTCTGGCACTAGACGTCCCAATCATGGTTAAGTCCTTATTCCGCACTTGTTCAAAGTCTATGGGGAAAAATTCGTCATGCGTCATTCCCATCCATATAACTGTTCCAAATTTCTTTGCTAACCTCACAGATTGTTGCACAGTTTCGTGTTCACCTGCAGCCTCGACCACAATATCAGGACCAATACCCTGTGTGACTTCCAGTAAAATCGATTCTACATCATCGGTTTTAGGATTAATTGCTATGGTCGCTCCTAAGTTTTTTCCTAGTTCTAAACGGTTGTCTTCCATATCAACAACTATTAACTCCCTACAGTTCATACCACTAAGAAATTTAGTAAAGCTTAGTCCAATTGCCCCCTGGCCTAGAATTATCACGTTTTTATCTATGACGTCTCCCATACGGCTTACGGCATATAGCACAGTTCCCATTGGTTGACACAAAATCCATGTGTCTAGGGAGCCTGTTCTGGGCAGTCTCACCAAACATTCAGGTGTAACCGTAATCCGCTCACGGAATCCTCCCTGATCATACGGAAATACAATAACCCTCTCACCTGGATTAAACCCCAGAACCATACTATCTTCTATAACACCGGCTACCTCATGAATAGGACGGCCAGTCGGCATAGGATATACTTCCTCGGGATAAACTCTACTGAATGGTCTAATATCACTACCACATATGGAAAGTTTCTCAACCTTAACCATTACTTGACCATTTTGGATCTTTGGCTCATCGGTTTCTATAATTTCATACCTACGAGGACCTGTCAGTTGACCCGCCTTCATTATCCCTCCAAAATCAAATCAGAATGGTAAACGTTCACCCAATAATAAACACTAACTCTATCCCTTGCCAACTCAAGATATATCAGTCAGAGTCGGGTATTATTTTATGCTTAAAAGCAACAGCCGCCCCTAACAATATCAACCATATCACGGAAAGAGCTCCTATTTGAAATCCTCGCACATAATATTCGCGGCTCTCTTCAAAAGAAAGAATCAAAAGGCCAGCTGGCAGCGCTAACCCCATAGCAGAGGCTGCAATGGTTGCTCCGAGGGTATGGCCCACGTGACGGGTGGTTTCTATCATCCCTGAAGCGAAATCTCTGTGCTTAAGCCCTATAGAATTCAAAATTACTGCATTATTAATTGTGTTGAAAATAGAGGTGCCGATCGATGCTGGTAATAACAGTAATGGTATAAACCAAAAAGATATTTTCAAAGCAAACATGCCCATTAAAAAAATACCCACAGCAATGAACGACATAGCTAACGGGCGTAATAAACGGGGGCTATACTTATCGTAATACCATCCAGCAAAAACTGGGACAATCAGGCCTATCGTCTGATGAGGAAGCAACACATATATGATGAACATCGGAGATCTGTTAAATCCTTCTTCAACCAATATGGGAACCATTGTCATAATAGCTAACATAGAGAGATGGAACGTCATATTTGAAAACAGAGCCATAGAAAAATGCTTATTATTAAATAAGCTAAAATCCATGAATGGATTCTTAACTAACCGTTCAAAAATTACGAATACGATGAATACGCCCAAAAATACTAAGTGCATTGGTAGATGATATCGAATCCCGTCTCCACTGGTGAAAGATTCTTCGCCTTGATGTAGGTGTAAGCCAGACAATATAAGTGCGGCGATTGCTACTACAAATAAGAACGCACCTATATAATCTATTGGTGGTTTAGAATATATCGGCTTGTCTTGCTTCAATGTAAGAAGGGGTATACTCAAGACTATAGCCACTATTCCAAGTGGTATAAATGGGAGCGAAATTAATGGTTCGATGGTCGGCCTTTTGGGGATTGATGGTGGTCCTTGCGAGAGGTCTCGGTGGACAGACACGTGCTCAGGACGATGTTCCTTAG
>CAJXDJ010000116.1 GCA_913052045.1 uncultured Dehalococcoidia bacterium | reverse complement strand
ATCCATTAGCGGGACACTTATAGATGGTACAGACATGTTCTTCTTAGGAGATTACGTACTAAGCTGTAAGCCAATTGAAAATACTGACGAACTGGTGTCCTCCATATCTACTCAATTAGAAAATGGCAGAGTGATAGCTAATCCTGTGAACGGCCAAGTTGATGCTATTTTCACTCCTCGAGGAGTGGCTTCAGCCATAATACCACCACTAATGTCAGGTTTTAATGGGAAATCCGTGCTCCAAGGGTCTTCTCCATTAGCAGATAAGTTAGATAAGCCGGTATTCGACAAAGGGCTTAGCATCTGGGATCATCCTGACCTAGATATGATTCCAGGCAGTCGCATGTGTGATGACGAAGGAGTGTCCAGCAAACGCATACCTCTCATAAGCAACGGTATAGTCCGAAACTTCCTATATGATCTCCAGACCGCTGGACAAGCTAACAAGGAAAGCACTGGAAATGCCCATAGGAGTCTATCAAGCCCCCCTGCACCAGGAATGAGTGTTTCAGTAGTTTATCCTGGAGAAACCTCGTTTGAAGATATGGTAGCAAATACCAAACATGGGATAGTTATAGAAGGCCTACTCGGCGCTGGACAAAGTAATATATTAGGTGGAGATATCAACGCAAATGTTTTGTTGGGATACAGAATCAAGAACGGAAAGATCGTGGGAAGGCTTAAAAACACAATCATTAATGGGAATGTCTATCAAGCACTTAAAAATATTAAAGCGTTAGGCAATGACTCCAAATGGATAGGAGGTTCTCTTAGAACACCCAGTATTTATTGTAGCGGAATCTCCGCCGCAACCAGAGAATGAAAAGGGTCATACATGACTCTCGAAAACATATTAAACAATATAGGTAGTGAAGAAACGTCGGTAGATGACAGCTGGTTGTCCGAACTTTCTGATATTAATTTATCAAGAATAGAAGGGTTTTCGACCACGTGGAGTAGTATCTCAGAAGAACGCCGAACATTACTTATCGAAAGACTTATCGAAATGGCCAAAGATCAGATACACTTAAACTATAATTATATTTTTAAATACTGTTTAGACGATGTCTTTGAGATTGTAAGACAAAGAGCTATAGAGGGGCTTTGGGAATGCGAAGATCGCAGTCTCATTCCAACTTTGTGCGCCCTACTCAAATCAGACCCATCTTCCGATGTACGAGGGGCCGCCGCAAAAGGATTAGCCAAGTTTGCAGACCTTGCTAACGAGAATAAGATCCTCCGACGGGATTCAGATAGACTGCTAACCGGACTCCTTTCTAGTATCGGCAATCTGGAGGAAGATATGGTGGTCCGAAGTAAGGCGTTAGTATCAGCCTCTGTAATAAATCATGATTTAATTGAAGAACAAATTAAGTGGGCGTATGAAAGCGATATTCTTGAATTACAATCTAGTGCCATATGTTCTATGGGAAGAAGTGGGGATCCTAGTTGGCTTCCTTGTTTGATCAAAGAATTAGAGAGTCCCGTGATCGAGATTAAACGCGAGGCTGTCATTGCGTGTGGTTGCATAGAAGAACCAGAATCCGTTCCACATCTGTTGCCATTAATTGACGACGACGATTTACAAGTGCAAATTGCAGCAATTTATTCGATCGGAAACATAGGAGGATCACCGGCTCGCAAAATCCTGAAGAGAATTATACAAACTGAGGATATCCTTCTTGAAGAGGCCGCTAGAAGCAGTCTCGTAGCGCTAGAAACACTGGATGACCCAATTGGATTTGAATGATAGGACCTATTTATATCATTTAGTTTTTTGGCTCAAGGTATCCAAAACGGAAATATTATCCTATCGAGTAATCCATCTGTTAAGACATTCGTAGGCCCGTGTTATTACTACACTACGAGTTGATATAAAGTCACAGTTAAGAGATACTTTGGTAAGGGCAAAAAGAATGCGTTTCTTCTGTCATTAAAAACTATGTGCAGTTAACTTGGAGATCTGAATGAGATTTTACAAAGCTGAATATATATGGATTGATGGTTCTAGCCCAACTTCTAAGCTTCGTTCTAAAACAAAGATTATCCCTGAGAATCAAGATCCTCCAGAATGGGGTTTCGATGGTTCTAGTACCATGCAAGCCGTTGGAAGTAACTCGGACTGTGTCTTAAAACCAGTATTTAACGTTATGGATCCCATAAGAGGGAAACCTAACCGGTTAGTGCTCTGTCAGGTCTATCTGCCAGATGGATCACCTCATAGCACGAACACACGAATACTATGTGAGGAAACTGCAAACAAGTTTGCGGGATACGAGACTATATTTGGCATTGAACAAGAATATACTTTCTTTAGCAATTCTCGTCCTCTTGGATGGCCATCAAACGGATTCCCTGCACCACAAGGTGGGTACTACTGTGGAGTGGGATCCGATGAAGTTTTTGGGCGCTCCATCGTGGAAGAGCATTTAGATAATTGTCTAAAATCCGGCTTAATGATCTCTGGTATCAATGCCGAAGTCATGCCAGCACAGTGGGAATTTCAAGTAGGACCACTCAGTGCATTAGAGGTTTCAGATCAGCTCTGGATAGCTAGGTGGCTTTTGTATCGCACATCCGAACCTTACAATGTGAGCGCAACCCTCTTTCCAAAACCAGTTAACGGAGATTGGAATGGAGCAGGTGCTCATACAAATTTCTCTACCAGAGCGATGCGAGAAGAATATCAACCTTGCGTAGACGCAGCCGAAGCGCTATCGAAAACACACTCTTTGCACATTAAGAATTATGGTTTCGGAATCGAGGAAAGACTTACAGGATCCCACGAAACTTGCTCTTACAAGGAATACCGCTATGGTGTTTCGGATAGGGGAGCTTCCGTTAGAATTCCGTGGCAAGTAGCACGCGACGGGAAGGGATACATAGAGGATCGAAGACCAAACGCGAACATGGATCCTTATATAGTGACTCGTTTGATACTCGATACTGTCTGCGGAGCACTGTAAGTTAATAGATAACCACAACCTTGAAAGCACTAAGCCTATATTCATGGAACGTAAATGGAATCCGGGCGTCACATAAAAAAGGATTCCTTGATTGGTTGGACAAAGCAAGCCCAGATATCCTCTGCCTACAGGAAACCAAGGCAGAGGCTGACCAACTTCCCAACGACCTTCGAAATCCTCCTGGATACCACTCCTATTTTTTTTCTAGCCAAACCCGAAGAGGATACAGTGGTGTGGCCATTTACTCAAAACTAAAACCACATTCAATCACTTACGGTTTTGGTATTCCACAATTCGACCAGGAGGGACGAACAATTATCGCTGATTATGGAGACTTTTTGGTGTTGGGAGTATATTTTCCCAACGGACAAGGGTCTCTCGAACGGCTGGATTACAAGATGCAATTTTACAACGCTTTCCTGATCCATATAGAAAAATTACACGCAAAGGGTAGACATATTATCGTGTGCGGAGACTTCAATACAGCCCACAAAGAGATAGATTTAGCAAGGCCAAAAGCTAACGAAACCATTTCAGGATTTCTGCCCATAGAACGGAATTGGATCGATCAACTGATTTCTAGTGGTTATAGGGACACCTTCCGGTCATTTAACCAGGCTGAGGCTGAATATACCTGGTGGAATATGAGAAGTTTCGCAAGGGAAAGAAATGTGGGATGGCGACTCGACTATTTTTTTGTGAACGAAGAGTTCATGCCCAATGTAACCAACGCTTCTATCCATCAAAACATATTTGGATCCGACCACTGTCCGATTTCTCTGGATATTTCCTTGAAGACCTAATGCGTAGGTAGTTGTTTCCTGTGTATCTGATATCCTTTAGTTGGAAAAATTTCTCGGAAAAATATTGGAGTTAATAATGCCGACCGAATATCTTGTGGTTAATGTGTCCGCAGATGAAACGGAACCTGGTAATGTCAACGATGTTACTAATCTTTTGAATCAAATGGCTAAGGAAGGATGGGACTTGGCGGCTGCAGTGAATGTCTACGAAGATATGGACCGTATCTATCTTGAGAGGACTACACCAGACTAAATAATCCTATCGTGACTCATCTGTATAATCCGACGTTTATATAAATCCTTGAACTAGGATCAGTTCTTTGGCAATATAACAGTATGCGAATAGGTGCTTTCGAACTCATCGATAAATTACCGTCATTCCAAGATCTCCATGTCATTGCTATGCTACGGCCTTGGATCGATGTAGGAAATGTTGGAACTATTGCCTTGAACAAACTAGAAAAACATTTTGGCGCGAAAGAACTGGGTAGACTGGCGAGACCTGGAACGTTTTTCGATTTTAGTAGATATTGGCATGAACTCATTTCTTTCTTTCTTTTACTCTTTAATCTCTCTCAAAACAGT
>CAJXDJ010000115.1 GCA_913052045.1 uncultured Dehalococcoidia bacterium | reverse complement strand
CCACGCAATGTCGTTTTCACCAGTGGCGGAACGGAAGCAAACAACCTCGCCGTTCTCGGCCGCCCGTGGCGGTCGCTTGTCATTTCGGCGGTCGAGCATGACTCGGTGCTGGCCGCCGCGGATCGCAGCGACGCGAATGTGGTCCGGATTCCGACCGATCGGGACGGTGTGGTCGACCTCGGGGCGCTGCGCGGCATCCTTTCGGCGCTTGAGCGGCCAGCGCTTATATCTGTAATGCTGGTCAACAACGAAACGGGCGTCATTCAGCCTGTCGCGGGCGTTGCCGAACTGGCGCGCGAATTTGACGCGACCGTTCATTGCGATGCCGTGCAGGCCGCCGGCCGTCTTGATCTCGACATAACGGCCTTGGGCGCCGACTTATTGACCCTGTCGGCGCACAAGATCGGTGGGGCGCAGGGCGTTGGCGCCCTCGTTATCGCCGATGCGGTCGGGGTTGCGGCGCAGATCGTCGGTGGCGGCCAGGAACTTCGGCGTCGGGCCGGGACGGAGAACACCGCGGGGATCGCCGGCTTCGCAGCAGCCGTCGAAGCGGCCAAGCATGATCTAACGCGGGTCACCAGATGGCGGGCACTGCGCGACCGCACGGAAGCACGCCTCATGGCGCAGCCCGGGGCCGCAGTTCTCGGCGCTGGCGCCGAACGGGTTGCCAACACCATCTGTGTGGCGATGCCTGCGTGATCTTTGCCAGGGAGCCATAATGTAGGATCTCCTTTCATTCGTCGCCAGCGGGTTAGTATGTCTTGAATGCCGGCTGTTAGGGCGTGGCCTAAGTGGAGTTGGCCCGTCACGTTTGGTGGGGGCATAATGATTACAAATGGTTTTCTGTTAGGCAGAGCCTTTGGAGAAAAGAATCCCTTCTCCAACCAAAACTCATAGATTGGGCTTTCAAATTCCTCTGGACTATAGGCGCGAGACATCTCGTAACCACGTGGCATTGACCAAAACCTCTATGTGATGAGTAACGGGATTATTGTAACAACTATTTGGAGGAAGGGACAAAGAAGAAAACATGAAGTTAAAGTGGTTTTACTGAATTATTTCAACTATTTTATCCAGGATTTGTTCCGCAATCTCTTGTTTCGACAATGTGGGCAATGCGTTAATGCTGCCTTTTTTATCTAATATAACTACTCGGTTTGTATCAGATCCGAATCCACTGCCAATTTCTATAATGTTATTGGCAACTATAAAATCAAGATCTTTTTCCAGCAACTTTTTCCTGGCATTAGTTTCTAACGATTGGGTTTCAGCAGCGAAACCAACTTTAATGAAATTCCCCTTAACGGTTCCAAGAATGTCAGGATTTTTAGTTAAACTTAAATTCAAGTTTTGTTTGTCACTTTTTAGTTTTTGATTAGATAGTATAGTTGGTCTAAAGTCTGCTACAGCGGCCGCCATTATCAGGGCATCAGCATTTTCTAAGGATTTTTCTACAGCAATATGCATGTCCGCAGCAGTTTTAACTGGGACTATTTCGACGGAAACTGGGATTGGTAGAGCAGTAGCTGCTGTAACCAGGATTACCTCGGCCCCCCGATCCCTGGCGATCTCAGCTAAAGCGTACCCCATTTTTCCGGACGAATGGTTTGAGATAATTCGGACTGGGTCTATGGGTTCTTGTGTTCCCCCAGCTGTCACTACGATCTTTTTGCCCTTGAGATCTCCTCCCTTTCCCAATATAGCTCGAATGTGTCCTAGTATTTCATAAGGTTCCGAAAGCCTACCTTTGGATATAAGCCCCGATGCCAATCTTCCTTCGTTTGGTCCGACTATTATTATACCCATCTTAACTAACTTGTTGATATTCTCCTGGACTAACGGGTGATAATACATGTTCCCGTCCATTGCTGGCGCGACTATTACTTTAGCTTTAGTGGCCAATATTGTCGTGGTTAATAAGTCATCTGCCAGCCCGTGGGCAAGCTTTGCTATCATGTTGGCAGTAGCTGGAGCAATAATTGCCAAATCGGTGGAATTACCCATCTCTATGTGCCCAATATCGCCGTGACCCGAATCCCATAAATTAGTGAATACCGGTCTTCTGCTAATGCTTTGAAAGGATAGTGGGGTGATGAATTTACAAGCGGCTTCAGTCATTATTACGTCGACGATAGCGCCATTTTGCACAAGTTTGCTTGTTAGATCGAGTGCTTTGTAGCAAGCGATACTTCCCGAGACACCCAGTAAAATTCGTTTGTTGTTTAATATCATGGTCATAATTATAGTGTGACCTTCGGTTCTTGGTTCAGTTCGTATATTATTCGAAGACCGTGTAGGGTTAAATCTTGATTTACCGCGTTAAATATTTGGGTGCCTTTTGCCATAGATTGTGCTAACCCTCCGGTGGCAATGACTTTGGTGTTCATGCCCAGTTCTTGTTTAAATCTTGCAACCATACCTTCTACCATACTTATGGATCCGAAGTAGATCCCTGATTGCATACTTGAAATGGTGTTTTTGCCAATGGCTGATGCGGGCGCAGATATCTCTACCCGGCGCAATTGAGCTGCAGATTGGTGCAGAGCCTCCGCAGCTACAGTTATTCCGGGTGCAATTGCCCCTCCCAGGAAATCTCCGGTACTAGATATTGCGTCAAATGAAGTGGCTGTCCCGAAGTCTACTACTATTGTGGGCCCACCATAAATTCGATAGGCGGCTGCCGCGTCGACAATTCTATCGGTTCCTACGAATCTGGGGTTTTCTGTCAAAATTCGTACACCAGTTTTCACTCCGGTGCCAACTATTAGGGGTGTTGTTTTAAATTGTTCGATACATACTTGATTGATTACTGTGGTTATAGGTGGAACGACGCTACATATAGATACTCCGTTAACAGCTTTGGAGTCTATCCCCTTAATGGATAAGGCGCTCATCAAAAGGATTGTGTATTCGTCCTGAAGTCGGTGTAGATCGGTCGACAACCTAATGTTACACAATAGGTTCTTGTCTTCGAACACACCCAAATGAATGTTCGTATTTCCAACGTCTATGGCTAGAAGCACGATATAATTATAAGATAGCATTAAATAGACCACAATGATGGTGTTTTGTTGAGATAGTCGTATTGACTGCTATAGGTTCACCGTAATTGTTATATGTTGAGTGAATATGAGAATAGTTTCGTTGGTCCCAAGTGCTACAGAGATAGTTTACGCTCTTGGTTTAGGTGATCAGTTACATGGAGTCACTTACCAATGTAATTTTCCCGAAAACGCTTTGACAAAGCCTAGACTGGTCAAACCATTGGTTGTTACAAACGGGTTGACTAGTCTAGAGATCGACCAAGTTGTTAGTGCTCGGTTATCTTCGGGACAACCTATGTATCAAATAGATCAAGCGGGTCTTATACAGGCCAATCCCGATCTCATCCTCACCCAAAAGATGTGTGATGTTTGTGCGGTATCGTTTGATCAGGTACAGGAACTGGAAGGAATAGTAAACAACAATACGGAGGTACTTTCTCTTGATGTGCATTCTTTCGATGATATGCTTTCAAATATCATGGAAGTAGGAAAAGTCGCAGGTGTTGAAAATATCGCAAATCTGCTAGTAGGCTCGATGAAAAAGAGGCTAGCCGTGATGAAAGAAGCAGTTTCCAAATTTGATTATAAGCCTAGAGTTATATGCATAGAATGGCTTGATCCTCTCATGGTTGGAGGCCATTGGATACCAGAATTGGTGGATTTAGCAGGAGGCATAGATTGCATAGGAGAGTCGGCCCGGCCCTCTAAAACCATAACATGGGACGAATTTCAACAGTCGAGGCCAGACTTTGTTCTGGTAATGCCTTGTGGGTTTGATGCAAAACAGGGGAAAGACCATCTTGCATGTTTAATGTATAAACGAGGATGGGATAGCCTTCCAGGTGTTGACATGGATAAGGTACTTATACTCGATGGTAATTCATATTTTAGTAGATCAGGCCCGAGATTATTGGATGGTTTGGAAATCATCTTTAATGCAATACATCCAAATCTATAATAGCCTACGGAGCGTTCTGGAATCCGAGACGATGCTCTTTGACTAATTGAGATTATATCTTTGGAATCTGGGATTTTTGGCAAGTTTTGTCTTGATGAGCTCGATCTGTTCTTGGAGTATTGGCAAGCTTCGTTCCAATCTTTCTTGTGTTGTGGGAATCTGTAGGAGATATTGGGCTACTAAGGGAGGACGTCCTACAGAAGCAGCAATGGCGTACGAAAGATCTGTCGGATTAGTGATAATTTTTTGGCTGCTTTCCCATTGTCCTGTGGTATTAGATGCCAGCGAATCTAATTCCCGCATAAACTCTCTACAGTTATTCAATAATTGGCCATCAATATCCCCGTGTCTCTCATCCAGATAGGAT
>CAJXDJ010000114.1 GCA_913052045.1 uncultured Dehalococcoidia bacterium | reverse complement strand
TATCCTCGAACCACTGGTTGGTCCCGTTCCCTCAAACACATCTTTTCTAGACATTTGCATTTTAACTGGTCGTCCGGTTTTCTTAGAAAGCACGGCGGCCACAGGTTCGAGGTAAATGGGTATCTTGCCTCCAAAACCACCACCAATCTCCATAGGTATAACCCTAATCTTCGAAACCCCAATCCCAAATATTCTGCTCAAATTATCCCTGACGCCGAACGGAGCTTGTGTACTACACCAAACGGTCAATCTTCCATCGCGATTCCAATGAGCAACAGCGTTATGAGGCTCGATATATCCCTGATGTACCGTCTTAGCATCAAATTGTCTTTCGATAACAACGTCGGCTTCTTGAAATCCTTTCTCAATATCCCCCTGTTCGAGGACAAATCTTTTCGCTACATTGGTTGGCCCAGGAATATTGCCGGCTAATGTTTCGGTTTCTAAAAAGCTATGGAGTATCGGGGCTCCTTTTCTTGCGGCATCAGGCGCAGTCAAGACGGCGGGCAGCACTTCGTATTCAACAATGATGGAAGAAGCTGCTTCCTCAGCAATGTGAGAATCTATAGCTGCGATTCCGACTACGGCTTGTCCCTTATACAAAACCTTATCGCTAGCTAATACGTTGTCCGTTAAATATTTTCGCTCAACGCTGTCAGTGGACTCTATTCGTTCATCCGACAAAGGCTTCAAATCTTTGTGAGTCACTATAGCTTTTACTCCATTGATTCGAAATGCATTTTCTACATTAATAGATTTAACTCTCGCATGAGCATATGGGCTACGCAAAATATGTCCATATAAAACTCCAGAAGGATGAACATCCCCACCATATTTTGCGGAACCAGTTACCTTATCAATCCCATCGTGTCGAATGGGTCGTGTACCTACAACCTCAAACGTCTTATTGGATATGACCATATTAGGAGTATACTTAGACAAGACAGCCCACCTCCGTACGCATTTTAATTGGTGACATATGACGGAACCAAGACATTATACAAAAAACGTCGGCCCAAGGGGCGGATAGTCATTAGAACATTCTGTCACCGCCGATCGGAATACTATCGATTAATCGATTAACTTGTTCTGGAAACATCTCACACATTTCGTGAAGTTACTTCCATGACGGGAGATTTACACAATTCACACACATTAGTTGATACTGCCCTGGATCTCAAAACCAAACGTCTTAGCCCTATAGAGCTTCTGGAATATCATTTTGATCGGATCGACATGTTAAATGATAAGTTCAATCTATACATTACTATAAATAGAGATAACGCTTTATTGGAAGCCGAAAAGGCCACGAAAGAAATTCTTGACGGCCATTACAAAGGTCCCCTGCACGGCATTCCATACTCAGTAAAAGACATTTTTTATACTAAGGGAATTCCGACCACCGCAGGAGAAAAAAAGCTAAGATGTTTTCGGCCCGGTTACAATGCGACACTTATTTCAAAACTAGAGCAGTCTGGTGCAATCCTAATTGGAAAGGCCCACGCTTCCTATGGTGAATTTTTTCCCGAACCAGACTATGGGTTCACAAAAAACCCATGGAACAGTCGGTATTTTGCTGGATATTCCAGTGACGGGCCTGCTGCCGCGGTAGCACTGGGAACTGACCTCTTTTCAATAGGCTCGGATGGGGGCGGTTCAATACGATATCCCGCTGCCTGTTGCGGGGTTATTGGGTTAAAGCCCACCTTTGGAAGGGTAAGCAGGCACGGGTCAACAGTTTTCGGTATTCCTAATGACCATGCTGGCCCTTTCACAAGGACCGCAAAAGATGCTGCTTTGGTAATGAATGTTATATCCGGATACGATAAAATGGACCCGTACAGTTCCAATCACCATGTTCCTGATTACCTAAAAGACATCGAAAAGAGCATCAAGGGCCTGAAAATAGGGGTTCTGTCTGGGGAATGTTGGGATTCAGTAGATTTGGAGATCAGTAACGCCATAAACGACGCTATAAACACATTCAAACAAAATGGATGCCAAATCAAATACCTCCCGGCGTCTACAATAGTCACAGCGGGAAATTTTCACACTTTACTCTCAGAAGTCGAATCGGCTGCCTATTATCAGGACCAGTTAAAACATTGGCCTGCCTATTATCCCGACATCTTGATGTGGCGTGTAATTAACGGCAGCCGGGTATTAGCGATTGATTACGTACAGGCAATTCAAATTCGCCAACACCTCATAAAAGAGATCAGTGATTGCCTTAATCAGGTTGATTTGCTGATAACTCCGATAACCATGTTACCGCCCCCAGTATTGGGCAAGTTTAGGTTCACGTTAAACAGTCAGCCCTTAGGGATTTCGGATCTATCGTCGAAATTCTGTCGTCCGTTTAACATGTCTGGACACCCGGCACTTTCTGTTCCATGCGGGTTTACCTCCAAGGGTCTGCCTATAGCATTCCAACTAGTTTCCAACTATTTCAATGAATCAGTTCTATTAAACGCTTCAAACATTTACCAAAAATGTAGCCTCTGGCACCTCAGAAGACCCTATACAACGATTTAGGCATAGTTGCTTCTACTATTATTCCAAAACACTCTGGCTCCAATTAAGCCAGAGTCATCACCACACTTTGCGATAGACAAGACTATGGGCACCTTACCGTGTAAATTCAAATTTTCAAATAGAAAGTCTCTTATAGGGTTTAATAACAATGGCCCCGCGTTTGACAAGCCCCCGCCTATTACAACAGTGTCCGGAGAGAAAATACGACACAAATTGTAAATGCCAATGGACAAATCTCGAGTGAATTCTCGAAATATGCCTAAATATTCTAGGTTTTTTTCACGAACGTGCTTTACGACCTCATCGGCAGGTAGACCAGTAATCTTTTTTAATGAAGCCCCAGACGCCAATTTTTCTAGTGTATTTAAGTTCGTGCGATCTATAATCGTGTGCCCAATTTCTCCTAGCGAAGTACGGCCTTTTAATAAGCGATCATTCACTATAATGCCAGATCCTATACCGGTACTCACTGTAATGTATACCATATTGGAGAAACCAAGACCCGCTCCGAACCCATGTTCACCAAGTGCAGCGAGATCAGCATCGTTGGCAATTAATACCTCAAACTGAAGTTCGCTGGTGAGATAATCGGAAGACAAGAATCCGTCCCAGCTATCCAAATTGGGAAGCGCAATGATCTGACCGGACTCATAATCAACTGGACCAGCCACACCCACAACTCCCCCATCTACCTGCAACTTGCTCTCTTTCAAGACTTGGATAATCATATCAATTAAAATACTAGGACTACTATCCACACTGTTCAGGACCTTTTTATGTGCCACGTTTCCATGAGCATCTATTATCGCGATTCTTGCGCGCGTAGCCCCAACGTCGCACGCTAAAATGTGGTTATATATCACAAAGTTTCACCCATAATCCATTCACTTTTGAAAATCGGAGTTCATAGGATTAAATCAGATATTTAACCTATAGACAAACTAATGTAATGAAAATGCATGTTTCAATAAAACATTCTTGACACGTATAAGGCTGCATGACATGATCTCTTTAAATCCCGTCACGTAGCTTAATTTATTGGTCTGGGGGTAAAATGGCAACTAGTGACATTGGACTTATTGCCCATCTTATGAAAAGAGCCGGTTTCGGGGCCGATAAGGAAGAGTTAGAACGAAGGTCCCAAGTGGGATATGAAGAAACTGTAGAGGAGTTGGTTAATCCCAGCCGTTTCAACATCCCAAGTTTCGATCCCGACACCCTTTACAGACACCACCCAGCGATGGAAACCCCGGGTGGAAATCCTCTCAACGGCCAAGCCGAGTGGATGTACAGGCTAATAAATACCCCCCGTCCACTAGAAGAAAAAATGGCATTATTTTGGCACCACGTGTTTGCAACAGGAAACGCCAAGGTCGACCACTGTGCCGTAGTAATGAAACAAGTAGATCTGTTTCGCACTCATGGTTTAGGAAGCTATAAAGATTTACTCTTGAGGGTCTCGAAAGATCCCGCGATGATTTTTTGGTTAGACAATAATCAGAACCACAAAGACGCACCCAATGAAAATTGGGGCAGAGAGCTATTGGAACTGTTTTCTATGGGTCAAGGTAACTACACTGAACTAGACGTAAAGGAAGTTGCCAGAAGTTTCACAGGCTGGACAATCGAACCAAGTTTGCCGAGAATGCCGTTTCAACGGTATCTATGGAATTTTATGTATCTCGCCGAAGACCATGATGAAGGGGAGAAAGTATTTCTAGGACATCGTGGCAACTTCAACGGTGAAGACATCATAGACATCATATGTCGCCAGCCAGCTACTGCCAGATTTATTGCTCGACACTTATACAACTTTTTCGTCGAAGATGAAGTTCAAGTACCTAGTTGGTT
>CAJXDJ010000113.1 GCA_913052045.1 uncultured Dehalococcoidia bacterium | reverse complement strand
GCAGAAATTGGTCAGGAGGTTTTTTTGAAAGGAGATAGAGTAAAGAAACTGTGGAATGAAAATAAACCGGCAGTACAGGCTTGGTCCTCTACCGGCAATGCAGCCATTGTTGAGATGTTTGCCCATACAGGGTTCGACGCAGTAACAATCGACTGGCAACATGGGGTAGGAGTGAATCAACAAACGGTAGTCGATTGTATCAGGGCAATGGGAAGTGCTCCAGACGTTGTCCCCATAGTGCGACTTCCTAAAAATGAACCTGACTACATTTCTTATGTTTTGGATGCCGGTGCATATGGGGTTATTGTTCCGATGGTTAACACGGCAGATCAAGCTAAAGCCGCCGGTTTAGCTTGTAGATACGCACCATTTGGTACCAGAAGTATTGCTGCGAATAGGCCGACTATCTCTGAGCCCTTAGGAGACTACGTTAAGAGAACTAATGACGATGTAATATGTTTAGTAATGATCGAAACGCGAGAGGCCCTTGATAACGTAGAGGAAATTGCTAAGGCGCCGGGTATTGACGGACTTTATATTGGCCCAAGTGATCTATCGTTAGACATGGGGGTTAGTATTACAGATTGGGCAAATGATTCTCGACATATACAGGCCGTGGAGCGTATTTTTTCAGCGGCCAATGCTGCCGGTATCGTCGCATGTCATCACGGATCTGGGCCTAAAGAGTCCGCACAGTTTGTAAAAATGGGCTCAATGCTTTGTCAAATTGGCAACGACATGAAACTTTTAACCGGCATTAGCAATCAGGTCTTGAACGAGTTCCGTCAGCTGATAAACTAAGTGGCATCATACCACTTCGGAGTAATAGAAATTGAATGACGCAATGGAGAACTTTGTAGAGAGGGTAACCATGAACGAGTCATTTAGGGAAGCGCTACTGCAAAGTCCAATGGCAGTACTTTCCGAGAGTGGTCTGTCTGAGGAGGAGATTGAATCTATCAAAAATGATGACGCCTGGGAGTGGATTAGGGTGAACTGGACCCTATAAATCCTTCAGACCGATTGCCATATATTTTAACGGGGAAGTACTAGTGATAGAGAATTAGGCCTCTTCAGGCGCCCCAGCCATAGCATCTTCTACCGGAGCATTAACGTATTTCTGTAAGGATTCCCTAAACGATCGCATAGCATCATCACCCAATGAACCTTCGGGAATTTCATTATTTTTGAGGCTCGTTTTGAACTCCTCAAAAAGTACGTCCTCTAGCTTGCCTTTGGGTAAATCAAAAAAGGCAGAATCGAATGAAGGCAGTTTGCCTGGGCCAAAATAACCCTTGCCTTCCATATTATATCCCTCAAGCTCGTGTGTGCCTTTACCTAAAACCTCTCCACTTTCTACATAATGTTCCATCACAGGTTTCATGCCGTATTTCTGGATTGGGCAAACCTTCATGCATATTCCACATCCAGAATATCTTGACATTACGGGACGGCAGTTCTCGTACAGAAGCTTGTGTTTAAGAGCGCCTCTCCACCAGACTTTCTCCCTCATGAGAGCGCGCCCAGGGCATCTGTTAATACAGACTTGACATTGTTCTTCGCAGAATTTGGGAACACCATAGTCGATAGGCTGGGTATAGGTGACCAGCGCGTCTGTGGTGATAATCATAATCCTAGCTCTCGACCCAAAATGGGGTGATAAGAGTTGGCCGTTTGCGCCTAATTGACCCAGTCCGGCCTCGACAAACATCGGAATGTAAGGCGCACTGTTATCATTGGGGCTGTGCAACTGTGCGTGATAGCCAAGGCTTCTAATGAAGTCAGCAAGCATCAATGCCTTTTGGTGCATGACTCGATAGGTGCCAAAGTGGGTAAATTCTGCGAAACTCCCTGGTATTGCCTGTGTGCGTTCATAATCTTGTTCGTAGGCAATACATATTGCATGCTCGAACTTAACCCATTTCTTTTTGTATTGATAGGTGTATCTGCGGTCGTAGTGGGTGAACCCGACTTCCGAAAAACCAAGATCCCGAGCTTTCAAGGTGACGTCGGAACTAACATCTTTGTTTGGTATAGGTTCTACGGTAGGGTCAATATTGCCAGAGCGTCTAGCTGCCTCGACAAGGGGGGCAACCATTCTCTCGTGTTCGCGATGTGATTCATCCTCTTCCGCGTGATACTGAGTCCAGACCCATGCCCTGTCGGCGGTGTGGGTAACATTCTGGCTTTCCAAGGGATATTTTCTGGAGTAAAAATCGACATCATGCGGAATCTGGACTGCCCCTGGTGTAGTCACCAGATCTTCCGCTACCGGGATTTGTACACTTGGGTCACTGGATCTTTTCCCCGGCCGTGTGACGGTGTGGCTAATCGTTTTTGCAGGCATCACCCCTCCTCTTACGAAGGCAATATGTTAGTCCCTAGCATAAAGATAGAGGTAATTGCTGTCAAATTCTATAAGATTACTGTGCTAGATTAACGGGTTTTCAAGTACAAGAACAATTAACTATAAATTAAATTGTGGGTCTTCCCAATTTAATTCTTTTTTATAGATTTGAATCCGCATTCGTTGAGATTCGGCTATGAGAATCCTGTTGCTCTTATCTACGACGATAGCCGTTGGGCGGTTAAATCGCCACTCTTCGCTTACATCTTGGACTAGTAACCGTCCCTTCGTGTGATCTGGGCTAGCATCCATTTGTTGTTGTGCCCAGCCAGATAGCTTCTCGGCATTTCCAATGAAAGTCGTTATATATTGTCCATCCTTGTCGAATACAATAACTTTATTGTTCCACCAATCTGAAATGTAGATGTCTTCATCTGAATCAACGGAAACATCACTAGGGTACCTAAAGTTTGCCTTATTGCTTTTACCTTCAATAATGCGGATTAAGATTCCATTGGCATCAAACTTTTGAATCCTGTGATTATTCCAATCGGCTATAAAAATGTTTCCACTCAGATCTAGGTGCAACCCCCAGGGTCTAGAAAAGCTTAGATTTTCAGAGGTGTCTCCTAAACTACGAATGTACTTTCCGTCAGCTGAAAATTTTTGAACTCTGTTAGAAATGTAGTCTGTAATATATAAGGAATTGTATTTATCAAAAGCGAGCCCAGTGGGGCCTGATAGCTGACCAGGTTCTTCTCCCTTAATTCCCCAATGTTTGAGATAGTCGCCATCTCGATTAAAAATCGTGATTCTGCCAGTCCATTGATCTGCTACATATATTTGTTTATTCGAGTCTATAGCTATAGCTGAGGGCCACACAAATTGACCTGGCTCGGTACCGTATGATCCAAATTCTCCCAAAAATGTTTCATCCGTTGTTAACATGGTAATTCTTGGGCACGTTTGGAATTCATCCCCTCTGTTCACTACGTACAAAGTCCGATCGTCGTCTGCGAGCACCATGGCTACAGGGTGGCGAAACCCCGGGCCGGACGATGCATTTCTGCCTATCGTATTACTGTAGTTATAGACACGTCCCTTGGCATATATTGTTTGAATGAGCGACCTCCAAATTACCATTTAAATATTTAGCAAAATTGATATTCTCTAGTAGCAGCAATGAGTTGTAGTACTTCGCAAATTTGTCCGTTATAACGAATTATTTCATCGGACGAAGCATCGGGTCTCAATTTGTCCAAGTTTCCAACGTGTGAAATCATTTCATACCTAGTTTCAGGGTTCAATGTGATTGGACCAAGAATATCTAGACATTCATCTACCAACTGTGCTCCGTCAAGATTCCGACGGTTACTTATGACATCCAACAGAACTTGAATCCCCTTTAACTCTTGATTGCCGAGCCGATCAGCGACAAAATTTATCCTTCTTAGTAATGACCCACTGTTTATCCAATCTACGCCGGTGTGCCAACCCTCTACACTGGGAGGATTCAAAAGTTCTTGACCCATGTATCCTGGCTCATTGGCGACTAGCGCCATGTCAGGCTGCGGTAAGACGTGATCGCCAACCAATCGCATAGTACTTGCAACTAACTCTATTGGGCTTTTCATTTTGCAAAATCTTATAGATTCGTCCAGAAAAAAATCGGATAGGAATAAAGTTCGCAGAGTGTCTTTAATGCTGTATCCAGATGATATAAATGTTTCACTCAGTATATTAACGGCCACGGGATCGCGGGGTGGAACATCTAACCAACTCGAGACTTGTACCTCGTCGGCTACAAAAAAATTATATAAGTGTCTTGATATAAAACGCGCGGTAGCGGGATGTTTGACCACGATGTCAATTATGTCTGTCCCATCAAAGTTGCCTTTTTTTCCAAGGAAAGTTTTTTCTGTGTGATCGTGATCATCTGATTTGTACTCAAATTTCCATTCAAACCTGGCATATGGATTTCGAGGAAAACTATGGGCTATTGTCCAGCCTGTGAAAGCTCGGGCAGACTCTTTTACATCC
>CAJXDJ010000112.1 GCA_913052045.1 uncultured Dehalococcoidia bacterium | reverse complement strand
ATGCCTTCAGGGGCAAGAACATAGCGACGGTCCCCATCATTGAAATCCACAAGTGCGACAGGAGCACTTCTAGCAGGATCGTGTTCTATTTCTATTACAGTTCCTTGGACCGTGTCAGAATCGGAAGGGGTGGCCTTGTGGGAGAGATTTGCTTTATATTTATGAGAAGGGGCTTTGAAAGTGGAGCTACCAGAAGTCCCGGCTCTCCCGCGTCTTTGTCCTTGAATTCTGCGTCCCATATTAGAATACCCCCACTCTAGAGATTACGTCTTGAGCGTCGTCTTCTGTGGATAATTGTACTGTTGCTTTTTTGATTCCTTTCATTGTTATCTGAGTATTTACTTTGGTGACAGATACACCATAGTGATCTTCAACTGCTTGTTTAATTTCAGGTTTAGAAGCACTAAGATCAACTATGAATACTAATTTATTTTCGAAATCAATGGAGTCCATTGTTTTCTCAGTTATGAGTGGATAATGTAAAACACTCATTTGTTTTCTACCTCTTTGATAGCGCTTTCAGTCCATATTGTCAATCGCCCAGCATGAGTTCCGGGTGCTAGGTCTTCTGTGTTGACTTCGCTAGCAATGACTGCATCGACACCGGGAACATTTCGTGCGGCCAAAAGTACTTTGTCAGAAGTGACCAACAAGATCGATTTGGAACGTTTGTACTTCCTACCTCTAGTTTTTCCTCGCCCTGCACGGACTTTTGGTGAAGCTGATCGATCGAGATCGGAAGAAATTCCAATGTTATTGAAGACTTCGACGATATCTTTTGTTTTTGTTAGATCTGAAACATCATCAGTTATCACGATAGGCAAAATAACTTTGTCATCGAAATTATGCCCTCTAGAACGAACCAAATCTGCATTTGCTGTTGCGGCGATGGCACTCCGAACTGCTAGCCTTCGTTCTTTTTCATTGATTTTTAAAGAATAAGATTTGGTAGATTTGGGGGGATGACATCTTCGACCGCTAACAGTTTGTGGTACTTTTCTTCCTCGCCCGTTTGATCGGGGGACTTGTGCAAGTCCATGTCCACTGCCTAAGGATTTTGCAGAAGTTCTTTTCCCAGCAAATGGATCGGAACCATAAGGCTGTTTTCGGTTGGCTTGGGATGCCACTACTGCTTTTTGAATCAAATCGGGACGATAAGGTGTGTCGAATGCAGAAGGAAGGTCTACCGTTCCTTCTTTAGTTCCTTTAAGATTGAATAGTGTAGCTTTCATAATAGATTATCCTTGATTTGATGTTTTAGAAATGTGGGTGATTTCAATAGGTGAATTGGGTCTGTTTGGTCGGGTTGCATGCCGGAATCTCAATAAGCGTTTTTGAGACCCAGGCAGAGAACCGTGTACGAGTACATGCGGTCCGTTGACTTCGCCATAACCCAAGAATCCGCCGGAGACGGATGCCTCATCGGCGTCCCCTATAGAGAGAAGACGTTTGTTATACTCTGTGCGTTGGTGATAACCAGTTTGGCCTTGCTGAGGTACAGTGGATCTAACACGTGAAGGGTTCCAAGGTCCAAGGTTTCCGATTCGTCGTTTGTACCCTTGGCGATAGTGTTTTCCTTTCCGTTTTTGAACTCCCCAACGTTTGACAGGTCCTTGTGTACCTTTTCCTTTTGTAATGCCTGCTACGTCGAGGTAATCACCTTCGGAGAAAATATCACCTACGTTGTGGACACCTCCATCTCGTAAGAGGCTAAATGCAAAATCTAATCGTTCGGATATGGAACCCCCTCCGATTCTTGTCTCCATTAAATCTGGTTTTTTCTTAGGGACTCCAGATATAGAAGATGGAACAGTATGAGTTATCATTCGTATATCGGCGATTTTATCTTGATCGGATAGTTCTCTTAGCGATTTTTCCGTTCCATCTAACTTGGATTGTTTAGGGAGAGGAAGAGATCTGCTCAATGTTTCATGGTAATCGCCCGCCCAGGCTTCTGTTAAAGAATAGAGTCCATAAGGAGTTTTCTCATAGGCTCGAACGGCGATCGCATGCATAGGAGGAGTTTCAACAAGAGTTACAGGAACAACTTGTTCCATTTCAAAAAGAGGAGAATGTTGTTGGTCATTTGTTATAATTATATGAGTCATCCCGGCTTTGTATCCCGCAAAACCCTGGAGCCTCGGCTCGCTATCGCTTTTCGGCCACGAATTAAATCTCGGGACGTGATCCAACGAGCGTTTTCGGGGGCCAAATGCGAGTGAGCCTTTTCGAGGTCTATGTGTTGTGCCCATAGTTGATTATAGTTTTAGAGTGAAAGTAATGCAAGAGAAGCTATCATTGCTTCTTCAGTTCGCACCGTTTCACTGCTTTGGTTTGGAATTGTATTGAGCCAACAATCAAATTTAGAACCACGAGTGTGTGGTTCAAGTATTTCTTTGGGGCTTGACCCAAGAATTGTTGGCAAACCCCTGCCGGGGGCCCCAAATGCAACTGTCATTCCCTCCCGATTTACTCGATTAATAAGTCCAATAAGGTTCTTATTTTGGAGTAAGTTTCCGTGCCGGGATGTAGCGATTCTAATTCCTGCATCATTACGCTGTAGTGCAGATTCTAGATCGATGGTTTCGACTAAAATTCTCGACGGAGAATCGGTTAATAGTCGGGCCCGAACCGGTTTTTCGGAGGAGACTCTGACAGAAACGCGTTGTCCATCGACAACATCCATGTTAGGAGGTATTGTGAGAGAAATTGGGCTTTGTAGTCCACAAATTACCCAAACGCGATTATCAGGTCCGACCTGGGTCACTATTCCTTGTCTTAACGACTCGGAATCTTCTGATCCAGAGCCGGCCTGTGGTAAAATTCTAAGAGGTGGTAGGACTCCAGCGTAAGCCAATTCTGGGCGCTGCCCCCATATTTCCTTACGAAGATATGGAGGAGTCACAGCGTATCCCAGAACGGTGCTGATAAATTCCATACCTAAATCGCCTTCACCAGGGGGATCGGGGAAAACGCAAATGCGATCTATGTTGAAAATAGCAGCCGCGCGGGCTATGTAGCCTATTTTCAGAGTCGCCATTCGCATATTCTCGGTTTCCCGGGTGAGCGAAGAAGGTATGAGAACTGTTCGAGTCATTGCATCGTCTTAGTTATCATACCACTAGACTGTAGCGATATTTTCAGATCTCCGCCCGTATAAGGGTGGCGCTTTGATGCACGCCATGCGCCGCAGTCGCATGGAAATACTATTTTGAAGGATGGTTAAGAGAACTATGAAATTTGTTTTAGGAGAAGGTAGGGGAGAGAGTAAAAGTATCGTTCGTAAGCCTTTTATGTATAACAAAGTTGACATTTGCTACTGGCGATAGTAGTGTAGTGGGATCACGTGACCTTGCCAAGGTCGCAACCCGGGTTCGAATCCCGGCTTTCGCATAGAGAGGGTGAAAGTCAATTAATTATCGTCTAAGATAGCCCTTCTGTGGAAGACATATGCGAGAACGACGGGCACATATGCCCCCATCCCCAGAAATATAGATATGCAATAGACAGATTGGAGTAGGGGTTCGGAAATGGAGCGCCCTAGTATTTTTAGGTTGAAAGTGACATTATGTTGATTTTGTAAGTATCGCATATCTAGGTAAACCAAAATGGCAAAAATAAATCCTATAATATTCAAAAATCTGCTTAAGTTTTGGACGAATTGTTGAGAGGCTAAAACGATGAAAGTCATTACGAAAATAATCAAAATTAGATACAAGTATCGATTGGAGATGGAAGTGGGTTTCATCAATAGTACTTTTTGGGAGAGAGGGATATATATGTTGTAAATACAAAAAATAATAATGAAAGATACTAATTCAGAAAAAGGAGGATTTTATAAAAAAAGAAGGAAAGAAATTTCGGGTGACGGGAAATCGATTCCAATAGGTTTTCAGGAGTTAGAACAGGAAGCAAAGAAGAAGCTGGCAACCCAGACCGACCCACCCATCTCGGACGACTTGAAGGTGCCGCCTCCACGCTCGGTCAGTTCAAAATCCCAGACAAGGATTCCATCCTTTCCATCGTATCGCGCGTAGTTTCGATCGATCTCTTCCGACCAACCGGGCTCTGCCTGCCCGCTCTGCCTGGCCATTCGAAATATGAACAGGCCAGCCACGACCAGCAACATGGCCAGCCAGAAGATGATCATCTTGTTGTTGTTCCCAGAGACGCCTGGCAGCAGATCCATGCTTTTCTTCGTTCGCTGTCAATGAGTATCGTGAGAGCTACTCTCGGAGGCATCCTCAACGGAATCCACCTGCGCCGGATCGTCCGTGGCTGCCCGATTCCACCGTTCCGTACTGTAATGGTCCTTGCGGCAGGCAATGTCGGGCACGAGCATGATGACCAGGAAGATCGCCATCAGGCTGGTCGGCACGGTCAACACCCATTTCCAGCTCGCTTCCCACCAGAGATGCATGAAACAACAGATCACCAGGCCCGCCTTGGC
>CAJXDJ010000111.1 GCA_913052045.1 uncultured Dehalococcoidia bacterium | reverse complement strand
ATTCGGGTTTTTGGGAAGACCAGATATCGTCATTGCTATTTTTTCTAGAGTTGTACTCATTCCTGTCATTGCTGGGATTAGTTATGAATTCCTTAGATTGAGCGGAAAGATTGGGGATACCCAGTTGGGGAAATTGCTGTCATATCCGGGTTTGACACTTCAAAAGCTCACCACACGCAAACCTGATGATCAACAAATAGAAGTAGCCATTGTTGCAATGGAAAAGGCCATTTCCGCGGATCACGAAAGCGATAATATGATTCCTATACTGGGCGATAGGCAGGCCATTTAGTGACGATTGGGGACCCACCCCAACGTGCTACTAGGAGCTTTGTTCAGGTCAAAACGTTAGATTTACCCTATCTCTTGATTCTTGCTCTGAGGACATCCCAGATTTGTTGTGGTTTTATATTACTTGCGGCCATCAGGACAAGGGTATGATATAAAAGATCGCCGATCTCCTCTGGCAAATGGTCTTTATCCCCCATTGCTGCTGATATCGCGGTTTCGCCGGCTTCCTCGGTAACTTTTTGCGCCACCTTCCCAATCCCAGATCTAATTAGGTTCGCGGTATAACTTTCAGGAGGCATCTCCTTTATTCGTTCTTGAATGATTGCCCAGATTTCGTCGATTATTCCTGACCCAATGTTTCCCTGAAAGAAATCAGTGGTTTCTGGCACTTCGTCTATTTTATTAAAAAAGCATGAAGATTCCCCAGTGTGGCAGATGGGGCCGTCAGGCTCAACCTTTAAGAGGATGGTGTCGCCGTCGCAATCGGCCCACACCTCCTTTACGTTCATATAATTTCCTGATACTTCCCCTTTGTGCCAGAGATCTTCACGACTACGACTGTAAAACCAGACTTGGCCACCCTCCATAGTACGTTTAAGAGAGCCAGGATTCATATACCCTACCATCAATACATGTCCTGTATTTATGTCTTGTGCCACTGTGGGAATTAAACCTTTCTGGTCGAGTTTTAATTGCATTAGGACCACCTTTCTAGGAATTTTGATAGTTCATATAGTGTCTCTATTTCTCCATCTGGCATTGAATGCCGATGTATTGGTCTATTGTATCTATTTATTAGTATAACTTTCATTCCGACCCCCTTTGCTCCTACGACGTCGTCATAGGGATTGTCACCTACATAAACTGCTTCGGATGCCCTTAACCCTAATAAAGCAAGAGTTGAGAGGAATAGTTTTGAATTAGGTTTGTAAGATCTTACAGTTTCGGAGGATACTACGGCATCGAAATTTAGCCCTATATGGTTCAAATTTGGAACCAAATAGGCGTTATCTGCGTTTGAAATCAGACCTGTTTCCCATCGTTTTTGTATTGTTAATACGCTAGACCTAGTGTCGTCGAAAGCCTCTCTTGTTTGAAGGCTTTCTATGGCGGCTGCGGCAGCTTTTGAGGGGTCTCCGTCTATATTGTTCTTTGCGAAGACCTTGATGAAGCTTTCTTGCCAAGCTTGTTGGTAAGTCTTAAAAGGAGGAGTTTTTTCGGGCTGGATTAAATTTAGTCGAGTTTGTCTAAAGGCTAAGTCAATTTTTTTCCACTGTCTGAAAAGGTCAGGACCAGCTATGGGCAATTGTTGCATTTGTGCAATTCGGGTAAAAAGAGGAATCCAATAATCTGCCGTGTTTGGGACTAGTGTATCGTACATATCGAATATTACAGCTTTGATGTTAGGCATGACTAAAAATCAGACTTTATGTATAGGATGTACAAAAAACCAGTCATTTGTTCGATTTAGCTATTATCAGAGGTTTGTTGGTTAGGTGGTGCCTCGTGAGGCAATACGTTTTGTTCACGGGTGGGTGCCCATTGTAAAGTGCGGACTGGATAATTAATTACGATGCCTTCATCGTTAAGGCGTTTGTGGAGCTGTTGCATTAGGGATGTCTTTAAACTGAAGCTTGCAAGCCTATCGTTTGCCTGAATAAAAAGCCAAAAACCTATGTTGGAATCGTCGAAACTTTCTAATCCAAAATAAGCACCATATTTCTCGTTTGCGTCTGGGCTGTCCTTGATAAGGGTGTCCATCACTTCTTGGCAAATATCTTGAAGCTGATCTAGGTTTGTTTCATAGCTTACACCACACATGAGAAAAACATTGATTCCGGGATTAGGTTCGGCGTAATTGGTTATTATGGTCTCGGCGAACCGGGAGTTCGGTATAACAACTAGGTTGTTTGCCCATGTTCTGATTCTTGTGCTGCGCCATCCGACGTCAATTACGTAACCGGCTACGCCGCCTTCTAATTCTATATAATCCCCTGGTTTTATTACCCCCTCTGTTAGAACGTATGTACCAGCAAACAGGTTAGCTAACGTTGGTTGAATTGCTAAGGCTACGGCAAGGCCACCTAGTCCTAGTCCTGCGATGAGAGGACTAATATTGATGTTAAATTGATCAAGAATTAAAAGCCCACCGAGGGAGTATATTGCTCCCACTACAACCCGTCTAATAAGGGGCATTAATTGTTCATCTAAGGTTGAGCTAGTGCGTGGAGCTATTATTTCCATATACCAGTTGCAAACTGTGCTTGTTAGTGAAGCCACAGATATAATGCCCAAAATCAGACCAAGTAATCCCGCCATGTGATTTATAGAGTTTTGTAGTCCAGAGGAGAGTTCAAGCGGGATGACTATTGCTAAATATCCTGTAAAAACCAAAACACCTAAGGTCAGGGGAAACTTGATTGAGTTGAGGAGTCTGGATTTAAGATCGTTGTGGCCGACTTTGGCGAGACGCAATAATCCCGGAATTAACAATTTCCTGAAAAAAAAGACTGTGATCAGTCCACCCGCAAAAATAATTAAGGATTCAATAAAGTCAATCCAATCATTATCTCCTAGCACACTAATCAGTACGTATAATTGCATAGTCTCGACCGTCTTACCAAAATCTACTATGCAGTTTATTAGCTTCGGATAAGGGTTTCAACATTGTTAAGTGGCATGTTTTGGGTGATTAATGGATTTTGACCAATACTGTTATTAACTTGGTATTTAAGATATGTTTATCCATACTTCTTATTTACTGAACCCTTGGGCTCTCATCTGAAAGCTTTTCCATCAGGGTATCTCGATCCTGATAGCGGGCGATTATGAATAAAAGATCTCCGACTCTGTTGAGGTATTTTAGAATCTCAGGGTTTGCCAATTTGCTATGTGCGGCTAGTCGAACAGTATTTCTTTCAGCTCGTCGAATTGTAGTACGTCCGAGATCAATAGCGGCCGACGCAGTCGATCCACCTGGAATTATGAATGATCTAGGAAGATCCGTTTTGGCCTGAAAGTCATCTATGAGTGTCTCAACATGATGAGTCATCTCAGCGGTTACGGGGCGAAAATACTTTTTAAACATTTGATATTTCTTTGGGTCTGTGGCGAGCTCAGCTGCCACAGTAAAGAGATCTATTTCAATGGCTTTAAGTGTTGATTGTATAACGAGGTCACCAGAGAGTGCTCTGGCTAGGCCCAAAGCAGACGTTGCTTCGTCTACCGCTCCATATGCCTCACATTGTAAACTGGCTTTGGAAACACGTCCCCCATAAAGCAGGTTGGTATCACCCGTGTCTCCATGCTTGGTATATAGAGATTTTCTTTTAGACATTGTTTTTTCCTTCCGTCGGGAATTTAAATTATACTCTATCCAATAAGGTGAGGCTTTAGTTTGCATTCTAATTCTATAACTATACTTCCGATCGAAGGGATTCCAGAAGTAAATCAGGGTGATGACTTGGGTAAATTGTTGCTCAGTGCGGTATCAATGAAGGATTTATCATTGGAATCGGGTGACATTATCGTGGTGACGCAAAAGATTGTTTCTAAATCCGAGGGGCAAGTTGTATATCTTTCTGACGTGCAGCCTTCAGTTTTGGCGTGTGAAATAGCGAGTGAACATTCTCGCGATCCAAGGCATATTGAAGTAGTGCTAAGGGAATCTAAAAGAATTGTCAGAATGGAACGAGGGGTAATTATTTCCGAAACCCGTCATGGGTTCACGTGCGCAAATGCTGGTGTAGACGCCTCCAATAGTTCCCGTACAGACTCAGTATGCCTTTTGCCCGCAGATTCTGATTTGTCAGCTTTGTTCATACGAGAACATATACGAAAAGCCACGGGATTGGATATTGCTGTAATAATATCAGATACGTTCGGTCGACCATGGAGGGAAGGTGCAGTTAATGTAGCAATTGGATTATCAGGGATTGGAGCCCACAGGGATTACAGGAATAAAGTTGATCCGATCGGATATCAGTTGAGGACTACTAGCATAGCCATAGTTGATGAATTGGCATCTGCGGCGGAATTGGTCATGAACAAACTAGATAGAGTACCAGCGGCAGTTATAAGAGGATATGCTTACACGAACGATAACAGGGGCATTAAGCCGCTTATAAGACCGCATGAGAAAGACTTGTTTGGCTAGAAAATTAT
>CAJXDJ010000110.1 GCA_913052045.1 uncultured Dehalococcoidia bacterium | reverse complement strand
CTGATCTGGGGGAATATCCAGCACTGCCGATACTGAGTCAACCATCACACCAATATCCTGTTGTTCATCTTCGTATTTAATTTCAACAATGACAATACAGGTGCGTTTATCCACCTTACTTGAATGTCCACCAAACCGTGTGGTCAGGTCAATTACTGGCACTACTGCCCCTCGCAGGTTAATCACTCCACGAATAAATTCTGGCACCATTGGAACGGGAGTGAGTTGCCCATACTGGATAATTTCCTTAACTCGATTAATGGCTAAATTTAGCTTTCATATTCTTGTAAACTAGCGCGACCATTAGAGTCGCCACCAATAAAATAGCGACTGATGGCCCTGTAGGGTAATCCATTACATACGATATCAAGATGCCAGCGAATGTAGACAAAATTCCGATAAACTGAGTCAAGACAAAGGTTGACTTGAGAGACTGCCCGAATTGATTTGCTATTAGGACAGGTATTATAAGGAGCGCGGATACCAGAATAATCCCCAGGAGTTTAACTCCAGCTATTAATGTTATAGACGTGCCGATAAACAGAAAATACTTTGTCCTACCGACTGGGAGGTCTATAACGTGGGAGAGATCATTATGAATAGTGGTAATGACTAAGTTGCGCCATTGGGAGACAAAAATGATTGTTACTAGGATAAAGAATCCTGTGAGGAAATATATGTCTGTCCAATGTATGGTTAGGATGTTTCCGAACAGATAACTAAAAAGCTCCGGTTTATATCCTGGAACATATGACATGATGATAATGGCTCCTCCCATGCCGCCGCTAAGGAATACTCCGACAAGCCCATCTTGCGTTATATTGCTGGTAGATGACACACGTGATAACAGAAATCCGTAAAGACTAGCCACAATTATCGCGAGGAATATCGGGTATATACCCAACAACAATCCAAGAGCAATTCCTAGTAATGATCCGTGGCTAATTCCGTCAGCCATGAATCCGAGTCTTTTTGGGACTATAAATGTTCCAAAAAGACCAAATAGGCTTGCTAGCAAAACGGCGCTGATAAATGACCGCTGCATGAATGGAGTAGATACGATGTCAATTAAATCCATTTCTTCGTCCGCTAAATATTTTCTATATAACAATAACCTGCGTGGGTACTATTTGAATCAGGTGAGGTCTTTTGGATATTCTTTATATTGACTTTTGAAAGGGAATTTTTGCATACACAATATCCCGAATCACAAATGAAGTTCCTGTTCAGGCAGATCACGTGATCACCGTAGGAAGAAACGAATTGCCAGTCATGGGTAATAATGACTACAGAAACTCCTTCGTTTTTTACATCTAAAATTACGTCTATTATGTGTTTTTCGCCAGAGTCGTCGACATTGGAAAGAGGTTCATCCAAGAACAAAAGATCAGGGCTGCGGTATAACTCGGCTGCGAGCAGCATTTTTTGCGCTTGCCCTCCCGAAAGTTCAGTGATGTTTCTTGATAGATGAGTTTCAGGGAAATCGACTCGTTTTATGACTGTTGTTATTTTATCGCGCGGTACTTGTGCTGCATACTTCAAATATTCCGAAACGGTGAGTTTGAAGGGAGTTGGGAATATTACATTCTGTGGTACATATCCCAGGATCGGCTTAGTGCCGTTTGTCGAATGGAAACTGATGTTTCCGGCCGCGATGGGCAAGAGTCCCAATATGCTTTTAACTAGAGTTGTTTTGCCCGAACCATTTTCGCCCACTAGAAACGTCAGCGCTTTTCGAGGTATGGAACAGGAGGCATCAGACAATATTTTTTTATTCCCTATGATAACGGTCACGTTGTCGTATTCAACTATGTTTCTATTCACGATTTATCCTTGACGGGTGGAATGTCAAATCACTTCTTTGTTAACAGAGATAATTTCACCGTATCGGCGTTATAAGTTAGGAGTTCTTGAAAAGTCATTCTCCCATCTATTCCCCCTAGGGGATCTATGGTAGCTATCTTTAAGCCGTTATCATCTGCGAAGGAACGCAAAACTTCAATCGGATATTGAGGCTCCGAAAACAAGATTTTAACGTCATGATTTCCGATCTTGTCCTGTAACATTTTGAGATATTTCGGGCTGGGTCCATGAGATCCGTATGGTTGGAAAGTGCCGACCAGGTTTAGACGAAAGGCTTCCGCAAAATAACTCCAAGAATCATGGAGTGCTATAAATGGGACATCCTGTATTATTTGAGTATGCTCCAGTAATTCCTCATAAAGTTGATCCATTTCAGAACTAAACAATTCTAGCCGTTTCTGGTAACTGGAAGCATTTTCCAGATCGATCAAAGCATATTCTGCAGCTATAGTATTTGCGATTTGTTTCCCGTTACGAGGATCTAACCAATAATGTGGGTCATTTGCTCCATATTTATGATCTCCACGTTCTGGGTTTGATCCATACCGGATTTGCTTAATGCCTTCATTCACCTCGACCAATTTTGCGTTCGTGCCGGCCACTTCAATTGTCCATTCATCAAGTCCGCCACCTATGTAAAATATCAATTCTGAGTTTTCGGCATTTAACTTGTCAGCGGGGGTAGGATTGAAAGTATGTGGAGATTCTCCTGAGGGTAAAATCAACGTTACTTTAACGTTATCTCCTCCGATTTGTTGTGCGATTGAATATATTGGGAATATCGTTGCGCTTACAAGTTTGGGTTTTGAATCGACAGGAAGTCCGGTTGTATTGGATAGATTCCCCGAAGATTGTTCAAAGGGTTTCTGGTAAGGCCCTGAGCCATGGGCTCGGCATCCTAGCGACGCAAACCCTATTAGTACAAACATAATTAGGAGTTTGTTAGAATAGTTCATGGTAATGTGGATCTGGTTCGTATATAAAATGGGAATCATTCTCAAAATAGGCTTATAATAGGGGTGCCACAGTGGAATGTCAATAAATGATAATGATTCTTAATATTTATCCAGTTGGAGAAATTTGCATAAGATATGGCTAAAAAGCAATTAACCGAATTGCTAAGACAAGAGGGGTTATCAATAACGAGCCCTCGACTTAATGTTTTGGCTATATTGGATCAATCTGATGGACCACTTTCAGTTGAAAATATCGTAGAACACTCTACGACTCAAATTCCACTTTCCACAGTTTACAGAGTAGTTGCAGATTTGTTAGACGCAAAAATTGTCAGAACTTTTTCGTCACCCGATAAAAAATTACTGGTTGAACTTACCAGATCAACCAGTGGCCACCACCATCATCTCTATTGCCAATCGTGCGAAAAGGTATTCGATATAGATTTGGATACTAAAATGGAGCGTTTAATAGAGAACGTTATTAAAGATGTTTCTGACAGTCATGGGATGCGGGTTTACGATCATTCTTTTGAAATATATGGCACGTGTGATAGGGGTGGCCATCACCTAAAATCGGATCAAGATTAATCGTTATACATATTTCGGTCATTTTACGGGAACATTTGTGATCAAAGATTGATTGGTATTTGCCTTGTCTTTATCTAGTATGAAATATCGGAAGTACGTTAATATACTTATAGAATCGGGTTAGACAGAAACGCCACTATAAGGAATATGGATATGGCGGAGATTGCAATGCGCATGAAATCATCAAGGCTGACTATTGGGTTGACCGACCCATGTAGAAGCCCAGGGAAAACCCAACCACGAGTATGAGGATAGCCGCGAGTACAATATGCATGAGTGAATTATACAGGTAAAAGAAGGAAAGCGTTTATTGACCGTAGGAAACACAAAGATTATTGAATAATGAATCTAAACTCTTTGAAGTCGAAACTTACACGAAGAAAAAAGGAAATAATACGTAGTGTTGGATTGTTTATCGTATTTAGATCTATTTATGGTATAGCAATTTTAGGGTTAGCGTACGTATTAGGTATAGAGGTGAATGAACTAAGAGAGTTTAGAGTTTTTGGTTTTCAGATATATATTCTAGTTTTAGGAGTAGGGGCAATCATAATTACTCGACGTTTCTGTAAACTATATAAGTGGTGGAACAACGATGATGAGACTGAAACCCTAAAAGCTTAATAGCTTTTTATTGACTAACCTTATGTAGTATCTTTCTCCCTTTAATGATTACCGGTGATATAATCAAGAAAATCAAGCCGCACGTGCCATTCCGTCTACGGTTATCTCTGATGACGTACGGTATAACCAGCCAGTATCAACAGGGCTAGTGCGATTCCACCAAGTATTGTTAACTCTGTAATAACGTCACCCAATGATTGTCCTTCTAGCATGATTTTCTGCAGCCCATCCACTGCATATCGGAGTGGTAATATTTTCGCTACCGCCTGGAAATATGTGGGCATTTGATCGGTTGGTAGAATAACGCCTGATAGAAAAATCTGCGGTGCCAAAATTAATGGAATGAACTGGATAACCTGGAATTCACTCCGGGCAAACGTCGAAATAAAAATTCCCAAGTTTACAGCAACGACTATAAGTACAAGGAGGAGTATAGCTGCCTGCCAAAGTTCTCCCTGATAGTGAACTTGTAGTCCAAAAGCCGTAACTA
>CAJXDJ010000109.1 GCA_913052045.1 uncultured Dehalococcoidia bacterium | reverse complement strand
TGGCTTCGGTGATCCTGCCAACATGACTATACAAGATGTTTTTAAGGCTAAATATCGAGGATCTCGATATTCCTTTGGATATCCGGCATGTCCTAGGTTAGAAGATCAAGCTCAAATATGGCAGCTTTTAAACCCAGAAGAAAGATTAGGGGTTAGCTTAACAGAAGAATTTATGATGGATCCGGAAGGATCAGTCAGTGCCCTAGTATTTCATCATCCGATGGCTAAGTATTTTAGCTTAAGTTCGTCAGACGTCGAATCATTAGAACGACGATTAGGTGCCGCATCTGAAGAAAATCCGGCTAGTTTTTGAAATTTGATATTTTCCCAATCACAACGAGTTTATAGTGCAGGGTGGTTATAAACCAACTTTTTGAATTTGACGCTATATGGTCGTAATGGTACATTTCAAGGCCACCTACTCCGGCTTATGGATTGTTGTAATCGAACTTTTTAAGAAGATCAGTCAGGGAGATCGACGGGCTCTTGCTAGGGCTATATCTTTGGTAGAATCAGATGATCCTTCAGGCCTAGATGTTTTAAGAGCCTGCCATCCTGAGCATTGCCAGTCATTCGTAATTGGAGTAACCGGAGCTCCCGGGGTTGGGAAAAGCACATTAATTTCCCAACTAACAGAACGATATCTTGACGATGATATATCCGTTGGAATCATAGGGGTTGATCCCACTAGTCCCTTCTCAGGTGGTGCTATGTTGGGCGACAGAATTCGTATGGAAAAGCATTATCTTGATCCAAGAGTTTTTATTAGGAGCATGGCTACTCGCGACCGAAATGTCAGCCTGCCCAAGAGAGTCAGAGGTATTGTCCGTCTGTTAACTCTATCAGGTAAGGACATTATTGTTGTCGAATCGGTTGGGGTAGGCCAGGCAGATTTGGATATACAGAATGTGGTTGATTTAGTAATTGTGGTCCTTGCACCAGATATGGGCGATTCTATTCAATTCCTGAAGGCAGGCCTAATGGAGATAGCTGATATTTTTGTGATTAACAAGTCGGATCATTTGGGGCTTGATAATATGATCCACGATCTTAATGAGGTTGTGGATTCTGGTAATGATATTCTTTTAGGCCGAAGTGTTGTGGTTAAGACACAGTCATTGAATGGGGAGGGTATTGTAAAGCTTAAACAATCTATCCAAGCGTATAGAGAAGTGTTGGAATCTAGTGGTGGGCTGAAACAAAAACGCGAGGATCAACGGTCCGTAGAATTTTTCGAGCTAGTATTTCAGGAATTGAAACTGCGGCTAAAAGATGACATGTATAACGATTCCATATTCAAATCCACACTTCAGAAAGTAAAAAAAGGGGATATAGATCCCTATTCGGCTGTTTTGACATTTTTAGAACGAGGGTTTAACTAGGTTGCTTCCCAGTGGGGGCTAGATTTGTGTGTGTAAACATTACGGATGGAAGCGTTGCCCTAGAGAATAACCATTGGTACTAGATCTACCTCTAGTTTATCAGGACGTAGTCTTATCCTTGCTTTTCCCGAGGTTTAGAAATGGTTTCAACCATGATGTAAATTCCATTGGGAAAATGAATTTAGTTGATGGACTGGAACCCATAGCTTTCAAAGTTTCAAAGTATTGTAAGCCCATAGTTTTTTCATCGATGTTGCTTGCAACCTGATAGATCTTGTCTAGCGCTGCGCTGAAGCCCTCTGCTCTCAATATTGCAGCCTGCTGATCTCCTTGAGCTGTAAGTATTTCGGATTCCCTTCTACCCTCTGCTGTTAGGATCGCAGATTGTTTTTCTCCTTCAGCCCTATTGATTGCGGCCTGTCGTTGACCCTCAGATTCTGTGATATCGGCAGTTTTTATGGCTTCGGCAGATTTTTCACGCTCCATAGCAGCTTTTACATTGACAGGTGGATCGATTTCATTAATAGCCACTTGGGTTACTTTTACCGCCCAACGATCGGTGACCTCGTCCAAAGATACTTGTAAGGTTTCGCGCATTCTTTCTCTGTCAGCGAGAGCAGAAGCTAATGTTGTTGATCCTATAACTGTTCGGAGAGTCGCGACTGCCATATTCACCACTGCAGATTCGAAGTTCCGGACATTGAGTATCGCCCTTTCAGCGATTTCCTCCACGATACGGTAATAAATTACAAAATCCATATCTACGACAACATTGTCACTTGTTATGTATTTTTGAGTGGGTACTCGTACAACTTTCTCGCGCAGGTCTATTTTTTTTCCGTCTTCCATTATGGGTACCACGAATCTGAGTCCTGGATGACTTATTCTGTTGAGTTGACCCCAACGGAGGACTACCAACTTCTCAAATTGCTTCACCACCGTTATCCCAAAACTCATGTAGATCCTCCTTTTGTTCTAGATAGTAGGTTGGTCATCCTTTGGTCCTTGAAACGAATGTGCTGGAAGGAGTCATTACCCGTAACGATCTTCGATTCCCTGGCAAGACTTTCGAGATTGTTGCTATCATATTGCCATACCTCCATTGTCATGTCTATAAGATTTATAAAGACATATTCTATCTATTAATGGGCGTGCAACATTGCAGGATGGGATGGCATATCAAGGATATAGGGTGGTTGGACTATTTTGTTGCGTTTTACGGGGTTGCGGAACAAAATTTGTCAGAAATTCAGCATTCGAGGTTCCACAGGATGAACTAACAATTCTATTCCAATGAAAATTCATCAATGATGGGAAAATTAGTGTTTCTCTCATGACATTTGGGAATATGGGTTTGTTTAAAGGTTCATGGCAGTTGGATTTTATTGAATTTCCAGAGATAGAAACGTAGACTGATGTACCTAGCATTTGGTTATTCATTAAAGTTCGTACGGAGTTTATACTTGGAACTTATGAAGGCTACTAAGTCCTCAGATCCCGATGTTTATCGGGTCCTAGTTCGTGAAGAAAAACGACAGCGCAATTCAATTGTTCTCATAGCTTCAGAGAATTACGCGAGCAAGGCTGTCCTGCAAGCTCAGGCGTCACTTATAATGAATAAATATGCTGAAGGGTATCCTGGAAAAAGATATTATGCTGGTTGTGAAAATGCGGATGAACTGGAAAATGTTGCTATAATGCGCGCCAAAAAATTATTCGGATCGGATCATGTAAATGTGCAAGCGCACAGCGGTGCTCAAGCTAATATGGCGGCTTATTTTGCACTTTTGAACCCTGGTGACACCGTGATGGGCATGAGATTAGACCATGGTGGACATTTGACGCATGGTAGTTCTGTGAATTTTTCTGGTCGACTTTACAACTTTGTGCATTATGGTGTTGATGCTGAATCGGAAGTCATAGATTATGATCATGTTTTGCAACAAGCAAAAGTATATAAACCAAAGTTGATTGTCGCAGGATTTACTTCATATCCAAGAATTATAGACTTCGAACGTTTTGGCGAGATTGCCAATAAAACGGGATCTATGTTAATGGTGGATATGGCACACATAGCTGGTCTTGTGGCTGGCGGTGTGCATCCTTCGCCGATTCCATACGCAGATATTGTCACAACCACTACACAGAAAACATTGAGAGGCCCCAGGGGTGGGATGATATTGAGCAAGGGAAGGTTGGGCAAGCTGGTTGATCAGGCTGTTTTCCCAATGGTACAGGGAGGACCATTCATGCACGTTATAGCTGCTAAGGCAGTTTGTTTGGGGGAAGCCCTCAAGCCATCGTTTAAGAACTATGCAAAAAAAATAGTTGAGAACTCGCGCGCATTGGCTGATTCGCTTATTGAGGGAGGGCTGAGGATGGTTTCGGGAGGCACAGATACTCACTTATGTCTGGTGGACCTCAGACCACTTGGTATAAAAGGGAATAAAGCGGTGGAGGTTTTGAGTAGAGTGGCGATCGTGGTAAACAAGAATGTTATACCCAATGATCCGGAATCGCCACTTATAACAAGTGGGCTCAGATTGGGTTCTGCGGCGGTGACCAGTCGTGGTATGGGGCCCCAGGAATTGTGGGAGATTGGCCAGATTATCGCGCGCGTCCTTGCGGCGCCTGATGATAAAGGTTTGTTAAGAGACAGTAGGAACGAGGCTGTTAGCATGGCTTCACGATTCACGGTTCCTGGTATTGACGAGTGAGTTGGTTGAGCGTGGGAATCGCCCGGTGCTATAATTAGAGAAATTACATTGAGTGAGTATATGAAAAAAGATTTTGAAATCATGTTGATACTTAACCCAGCCCTTAGTGATGAGGAAAGCGCAACATCTATTGAAACGATTAAAGAGTTCGTAGGAAAAGGTGGTGGCACGATTTCACAAGAGGATAGGTGGGGAACTAGGCATTTGGCCTATCCGATTAAAAAGCGTGGTCAGAGGTATTTAGAGGGAACATACCATTTGATGTATGCTGAAATTGAATCGTCGGAACTACATTCGATTGATAGGCAACTTAGGCTATCAGATTCTCTTCTCAGATTTATGATTGTACAAGGGGGGAAACCTAGGAAGGAAGAACTAGTAAAGAAAATTAGAAATAAGGCCACAGAAGAAGCTCCTAGTGATACAGCAGCT
>CAJXDJ010000108.1 GCA_913052045.1 uncultured Dehalococcoidia bacterium | reverse complement strand
TAATTCACGGCTCAGACTCAATCAAAACGGCCGAGGAGGAAATCCTGATATTCTTTACTGATAATGAGCTATTAGACTACCAGTTGAGTACTGATCCATGGATCACTGAACACTAACTATCCGTGGAGCATCGATCCACAATTCCTCCAAATTGTATGTCTCCCTCTTTCCTACACTGAATATATGGACGACGACGTCCTTAAAATCTAACAGCTGCCAGCCAGACCCCGTGGTTCCTTCGATACCATACACTTTAATTTTTTGTTTCTTGAGGCTAGAAATCATCTCTTCCTGTATTGCTTTTGCTTGTCGATCAGAATTCACCGAGAGAATCACAAAATAGTCGGCAAATGGAAATATTTCTGTTATATCGAGCAATACAATATCTTCCGCTTGGAAATCGGATGCTAGAGAAACCAGCTTATGGGCTAACTCTAAAGGATTCAGTTGCAGTTCACCATGCATACTATCTGAGAATTATATATCTATATAGGCTACTCTACCAATCAAAAGGTTCATTTAATACTATTGCCTTTAGGCAATCATTCTCTGTAATATGATTACACACTCCTAGTGACCATTGAATTGATAGAAGGAATGAACTCCACCACATACCAAACAGAATCCATAGAGAGAGAAATGCACTTCTTTATGGATAGATACTTGCCAAAAAGAAAACCCATCTCTCTAGATGATTACGACTGGTCTGTAATAGGAAATTCTTTCGCTGACGTGGAATTCATGGAGGCAGTTGCATTCGTAACCTTAGTGGAATCCAATCCAGAAGCACCCGCTCAAGTTTTATTAGCAGCTTCCGACCGCAGTAACTCATCCTGGTTGAGGCGGTTTATCAATGAAACATGGTTACAAGAAGAAAGTATGCACGCTGTTCCCTATAAGGAATATCTTATACGGACCGGATCATATTCACGCACATTTATTGAAACAGAGATTAAGAAAGTCATTGATCGCGGATTTATACACGGATCGGGCTACACAGAATTACAAGCCGCTACCTACGGTTGGCTTCAAGAATTAATCACTTGGCGTTTTTACGAGACAATGCGCGAATATTTACAAAATCAACAAGAAGCAGAAGAACCGTCCCATAAATTACTCATACAAATATTGGATGATATAGCAAAACAAGAAAATTTTCATAGACATGTTTATAAAACTGGCATAGCCACCATCCTCAAGTATCAGCCATTTAGAAAAAGTGAAGTTGTTAAGGCTGCTACTCAATTCATAATGCCAGGTCATCATATGGCCCCGGAATGGCAATCTAAAGCTCCACAGTGGGCAATTAAATTCAACTTCCCGTTAAAGAAATTGGTTCAGGATATGACCAAAGGTCTAGTAGAATTCACTGGATACCGCGGGTTAGGTCAGACATCCCTACTATACGGATCACATAATAAGACATTTTTCCCTTGGCATCTAAGGGCTTTGATAAGCGCGTTAAAACCCGTAGCAAATTGGTCGTACAATTCTCCGTTTAACTACATTACAGGAAGGATAATAGCCAAAGCATTTTAAGTGCTGTGCTCTACCTACTGAGCTACCTCGGCTCAATATAATCATAACTAAGAAAATGCAGGTATTATGAGCTTTATGAAAAACCTTGGCTCTCAAGCGGAAAACAGGGTCTAATATGGAAAGATTTTATGGATAAAATATATACGATCAAGTATCATCCAAGTTGCTAGAAACTAACAACCCATAAACTGAAGTTGCTCTGGTTTAACTGATAAATCTACACATATTATCGAGCTTATAAGCATTCTGTTTGCTATGAACCTATGAGACCATTTCCTATACAAAATAAATATTTAAGGATTTTGCAAACCCGTGTCCACACCTAATATTCGTAACATAACCATCATCGCACATGTAGATCATGGAAAAACAACACTAGTAGATGCCCTACTCAAACAAAACAATGCTTTTGGTGAGCGAGAAGAGCCTGGCGAACTAATAATGGATAGCAATCCGTTAGAAAAAGAAAAGGGCATAACTATACTAGCTAAAAATACATCCATAAGATACAAGGACGTAAAAGTTAACATTATTGACACACCAGGCCATGCAGATTTCAGTGGAGAGGTTGAGCGAGTAATGAACATGGCGGACGGATGTATACTGCTGGTCGATTCGGTTGATGGACCTATGCCCCAAACAAAATACGTTCTGCAACAGGCGATTAACTGTGGATTGACGCCAATAGTCGTTATCAACAAAATAGATCGGCCTGAACGTAGGCCAGCAGAAGTACTGAATCAAATTGACGACCTTTTCCTTGAGTTAGCCACCAATGAGTCACAACTTGATTATCCAGTCTTATACGCTTCCGCTAAATACGGATATGCTGTATTAAATATAAATGACAAGCCAAACGATATTAGTCCATTGTTGGATGTCATTTTAGACCGTGTACCCCCGCCCACTGGGTCAGCTTCAGAACCATTTCAACTACTAGTGTCCGCTCTTGATCATGATGATTATGCCGGCCAGATTGCAATTGGCAAACTATCGAGGGGCACAATATCGCAAAAATCTAAAGCTTCCTTAATCTCAATAAATCGATCGATCTCAAATTACACTATAGAAAACACATTTGTATTTGACGGGATGCGGAAAACAAAGGTCTCTCAGGCTTCTGCAGGAGAAATAGTTGCGATTACTGGGTTAGAAAATGTTCATATTGGAGATACCATAGCTGACGCTGCAAATCCTGAGCCTTTACCTCCAATTCATGTTGATGAACCAACTGTGAAAATGACCTTCGGAGTAAATACTTCTCCACTCATGGGCAAAGAAGGTGATTATCACACCACACGTGAATTATATAAGCGCTTAATTGAAGAAATCCGTACAAATGTAGGTCTAAGAGTTTCACAGACAGATGATACAGATGAATTTAATGTGAGTGGAAGAGGGGAACTACACCTGTCTATTTTAGCTGAGAATATGAGAAGAGAAGGGTACGAATTTCAAGTATCTCAAGCTAAACCCATATTTAAAATCGTCGATGGCAAAACCCAAGAACCTTTTGAGCATCTACATATAGAGACTAATGAGTCATACTACGGTGTTTTGAGTGAAAACTTGAATCGGCGACTAGCGGTACCTGAAGATGTCATTAATGATGGTTCAGGGAATTTACGTTTACGATTTCTAATTCCAACAAGAGGTTTAATTGGATTTCGTTCATTCTTCCAGAAGGCCACACGTGGCGACGGAATAATGTCTAGTACATTCGCTGGATATCATGGTAAGCAGGGTAAGATCAGGCGATCCAATCAAGGTTTCCTAGTTGCTTCACAGGCGGGTATATCCGTGGCATTTGGCCTAACTAATGCTCAAGAGAGAGGAAAAACCATGATTGATCCTGGGAAGCAAGTTTATGAAGGAATGATAGTTGGTTTGCACACTAGACCTACCGATCTTGTGGTTAATGTATGTAAGGAGAAAAAATTATCCAATATGCGTTCGTCTACGGCTGATATAGTCACAAAATTGATTAAGCCTGTTGAACTATCGTTAGAAGAATCCTTGGATATTATTTCTGAAGAAGAATTGATTGAAATCACTCCTCACCACCTAAGACTTCGTAAGAGAATTCTTTCAACCACCGAACGGCTTAGATACGAAAAAAATGCAAGCAAATCAGCTATAGCAATTAATTAACTAAAATATAAAGCTTAATTAGAGTATCTTGCTCAACAAGTTGATGTTTCTATCATGAGTTCCCTTAATAGCTTTCGTGTAGTGCTTTAATGTGGTCTATATATCAGAATTCCCTCGCCACTTAGAAACCACAGATGGGTTAGCGCCGCTATCAATCATATAGCTTACAAAGAAATTTTTTAATGTATGTCTCTTGGTGATACTAAGACCTGATCTTTGAACTAGTGGCGAGGGCCCTCTGGTCACCTCAACATCTAGATGGTAGTCTATTAAAATGCCTCGAAACAATAAAACACATCAGGCCGTCGTAGCAATGAGCGGTGGAGTTGATTCTTCGGTAGCAGCTTTGTTACTAAAAAATGCCGGGTTCAACCCTATTGGTATAACCATGAGAATTTATGACGTGGATACAACTCCCGATTTACCACGGAATTATCAAGGCTGTTGTACTGTTGATGATGCAGAGGACGCACGACGAGTATGTGAGATCTTAGACATACCTCACTATGTAATGGATCTCAGAAAGGAATTTCAAGCCCATGTCATTAACCATTTCCTTTCAGAGTACCAACTTGGAAACACTCCTCACCCATGTATAGCATGTAACGATAAAATCAAATTCTCGTTCCTACGAGAAAGAGCACGCTTCCTTAACGCCGACTATATCGCTACAGGACATTATGCAAGGATAAAATCAAACGAACGTGGGTTTTCCCTATTAAAGGGGCTGGACGCAAATAAGGACCAATCTTATGTGCTTTACAATATGGGCCAAGAGGAATTATCTCAAAGTCTTATGCCCGTGGGGTCTTATTCAAAAACAGCTATCAGACAATTAGCTCA
>CAJXDJ010000107.1 GCA_913052045.1 uncultured Dehalococcoidia bacterium | reverse complement strand
TTTTGATGCAAGGACTATTCCCTCCGTAGCTTATACGGAACCTGAAATCGCTTGGGTGGGTTTAACTGAAATTCAAGCAAAAAAAGATGACATCCCCTATGAAAAGGCTCAGTTTCCTTGGGCTGGGAGCCGAGCCGGCCTACATTACGCCTGCGGGGCGAATACAATGATCGGACCCGGGGTGGTTCAGGCTCTGGGAGACACATTTGAAGAAACTGAAGGATCAGGACTATCCCTCCATGAACGTCTACTTTTATGCTTAGAGGCCGCTCAGGCAACTGGTGGCGATAATAGAGGCCGTCAATCAGCTGCCATTCAAATTCATTGGAAGCGCATAGATGCTAATCCCTATCTAGATCTAAGGGTAGATGACCATTCAGATCCTATACCCGAACTAAAGGCTCTAGTACATATATATTTGCAAACCTATCCAGACTATGCATCTAAAACCTGGCCAAAGCTAGAAGGGACAGGAGGATATCCTATCCTATATCCGTGAACCACTGACTTAATAGGTTATTGCGCAAACATTTGCTCTTATAACCATCGCCTAACCTATTACTATGGAGAATTTATGAAAAAGAAGAAGGTGTTGATTACTGGAATGAGTGGGCGTATTGGAACCGCGTTAAACAAGTATCTTGGTAACAAGTATTCATTTACAGGATTGAATCGTAACCCTATCGATGGAATAAGCAATGTAACAGCAGACATTACGGATTTACAGTCCATAATCCCACATTTTAGAGGAAAAGAAATTGTGGTTCACTTGGCAGCAGCCCTAAGTACAGGTGTCAGCATTGACGACATAATCGATAGAAACATAAAAGGTGTATATAACGTTTATGAAGCAGCCCGGATCACCGGCGTGAAACGGGTGGTATTTGCAAGCAGCGGCAATACCATCGTCGGCTATACCCTAGACTCGCCGTACAGAGAAATCGAATCGGGTCAATATCATCTTGTGAAGCAGAGTTGGGACCGGATTACACATCTAGATCCTGTTCGTCCAAATAATCCTTACGGAGCTAGTAAAGTTTGGGGTGAAGCCTTAGGAAGATATTACTCAGACTATCATGGACTATCAGTCATATGCATCAGGTTTGGATGGCTACCAAAAGAAAACCGCCCAAACGGGGATCCACGAACATATTCTGTGTGGACAAGTCATCAAGACGCATCCCAAATGGTTGAATTGTGTATAGATGCCCCAAAAGAAATCCGATTCGATACCTTTTTCTGCCTTTCGAACAATAAATGGGGCTACAGAGACCTAAACCATCCTAAAGAGATATTAAACTTTGAACCGAAGGATAGGGCAGAAGACTATAGATAAGGGCAAAGTTTACACTCGATAAGTTGAATCTTACAACGTAAATTGTGCCTCTTGATGTATGGGTTCTTTTTCATAGATCTGGATGCGTTGATGTTGGGCTTCCGCTATGAGAATTTTGTAATCATCGCCAACGTGCAAAGCAGACGGATGCCAAAGTCTTGACATCGGTTCCAAATCCACCCTGTCTAACGCCTTTTTCAGATCGGGGCTTCCTGAGACAGTATATTCGGCCCATCTTGATAGGTTTGTGGCGTCTCCGTTAATGCTAACCAGAAACGTTCCGTCTTCTTCATAGACGACGACCCTATTATTGCCCCAATCTGCAATGTAAATGTCTCCATCCTTATCGACGGCAACTGCGGACGGATGGTTTAACTCACCTTGCCCCGATCCACAATGCCCAATTTCCGAAATAAAGTTTCCAGCAGCAGAAAACTTTTGAACCCGGGAATTTCCCCAATCTGCCACGAAAATATTTCCTTCTCGGTCAACAAAAGTACCCCACGGGTCCTGTAATTGGCCATGCCCTGACCCATTAGTCCCAAACTGGGAAATATACTGTCCTTGAGGGCTATATGTTTGGATCCTATGATTAGTTGCGTCTGCTATTACGAAATTTCCATCTAAGTCCAGGGCAATGCCTGAAGGTCTGTAGAATTCACCCTCGTTCGATCCCGCCGTACCCCATTTTGAAATAAACTCCCCATTTTTTGTAAAACTTACAATCTTATGGTTAGCTTGGTCGGTAACGTGTAAATTTTCTTCATGATCAGTTATCAGGTGACCAGGCCACAAAAATTCCTCGTCTGGTTTTCCATTGTCAGGATGCCCAATATCCATAAGCCACTCTTGTGTGGAAATTTTAATTTTGGAAATCCTTGCGCAAGGTCTAAATTCAAGCCCCCAGTTAGCAACATATATGATGTCCTCTTTACCGCGAGCTACACCATATGGATAAAAGAATGACATACCTATGTCCCCAATCTTTCCTATGTTATCTAGATAACGAAAGGCTTTCGTCCCTGCTACATGGGTAACTGGCATTTTTTTAACTCCACAACATTGGTATTTTTGCAGATACTAACAACTACAAAGTGAACTGAGCTTCCTGGTATTTTGGGTCTTTTTGATAAACTTGAACTCGCATGTGCTGAGCTTCAGCAATCAAAATCTTATAGTCATCTCCGATATGGATAGATGACGGTCTACGAAATCGCCACTCTGGGGAGAGATCTACCCTCGCTCGTGCTTTCTGTAAGTCCGGATTCGAATCCACTGCTGCCTCTGCCCAACGGGAAAGGTTTGTAGCATCACCTTTGAGTGTGGCCAAATAGGAACCGTCTGATTCGAACACTACCACCCTCTCGTTGCCCCAATCTGCTACATATATATCTCCATCTTTATCGATTGTCACATCACTAGGGTGGTCCAGTTCCCCCTCACCGATTCCTGGACTCCCAATCGTACCCATAAATTTCCCATGGTTATCGAATTTCTGCACACGACTATTTCCCCAATCTGCCACATAAATGTTTCTATTCAAATCTAAGCCTAGCCCCCAGGGAAGTTGGAATTCCCCATGCGATTGTCCTTGCTTTCCAAATTGATCCAATATCTTACCGTCTTTGGTGTATCGTTGAACTCTGTTATTCCTGCTGTCGACGATCAAGAAACTTTCACCATTATCTAAAACTATGCCAGTAGGCATATGGAATTCGCCCTTGCCCGATCCTTCTAATCCCCATTTGGAAATAAACTCTCCATCCTTGGTAAACGACACCACCTTACTTATAGCCTGATCTGTAACATATAGATTTTCATTTTCGTCCACTGCCAAACCGCCTGGCCAAAGAAATTCTCCGGCACCAGATCCCGCTGTCCCGATATCACAAATCCACTCCTGCGTAGTTAAATAGGTTTTAGTTATTCGAGCGCTTGGGTTATTTGCGTAACCCCAATTCAGGACATATAGCACGTCCTCTTCTCCCCTAGCTAAGCCTACTGGATGCCAAAAACTTATTTCCGACACCCCAATTTTCCCCAAATTATCCACATAGGTAAAGGCTTTGTTACCCGCTACTTGTGTCACTGGCATTTTAACCTGTCCATATTCACGAATTTTAGCCAACTTAGCTAATGGTGGGCCCGGATAGACTCGAACTATCGACCTCGGTCTTATCAGGACCGCGCTCTAACCATCTGAGCTACGGGCCCTGCAAAAATTATACAGACCAGATTTTTTTCACACAAGTTTTGTGAAATATCAACATGACATAAGTTCGTCCTCATCCCGTTGACTTAAAGGCGACCACAGGCCTAGAATAGGCCTTGATGTCCTACTAGTGGAGGATTTATGTCTATAGCGATTGAAAATAAAAAGGAAATTGAGCCCATAGGAATTTCGGTAACCACAAAGGCATCAAATGCGCTGAAGCGTATAGCAACTAGGGAAAACAAAGACCCCGACAACTTTGGCCTCAGGGTCGGAGTAAAAGGGGGGGGATGTTCGGGCCTCGTGTACGTCCTATTAATCGAAGACAACAGCCCAACGGAAGGCGACAGAGTCCTTAATAACAATGATGTCAACATATTCATAGACAAGAAAAGTTATATATATTTGGCAGGTACAGAACTCGATTTTTCCGACGGTTTGAACGGAAAGGGATTCGTTTTTCAGAATCCGAATGCAAAAAAGGCATGCGGTTGCGGTAATTCTTTCGGAGTATAGGTTTTACTAGATAGAAACCAGATTCTTGTACCACCCCCTGATTTTGCCATTGGCACGGTGATTCTTTGAAGTACCGTATTCTGCCAGATAGGGTATCGGTTACTGATGTGCTGGAAGTTCAAAGACAAGTCGTTGAAGCTGATGAAGACATTTAGCTGGGGGAGGTTCTCCATGGATTCCAGGAGCAAGTCCAGCACCGTGGGCTTGGAGATGCCGAAGGTGAAGAGGTTGACAGTGGAGGGAATCGAACTCTGAATAGTGGCGAAACCCTCAGGGGTGCCATCGAAGAAGATAGTGCCATCAAGTGGCATCCCGTTCGATTTCAGCGCCAAGGTGACGATGTTCACAATAGTCATCCCCTGCCGGTTGATTTGCGCCGCTGCTTCAGTTGAGATCAGGATGTAGGCCCCCAGGGTGCTGGCATTCCTTTTCACGAAGCTGGCTTGGGCGTAGGTTTGTTGCTGCAGGGT
>CAJXDJ010000106.1 GCA_913052045.1 uncultured Dehalococcoidia bacterium | reverse complement strand
AAATTTGTGCCATTATATCATAGGACTCTGGGTTCTTCTAGACTTGAAAAGTTGTTACTTAGGCGTAAGCCATCCTATAATGTTTGAAACTGCAAGGAGAGTGTAATGACATCGCGAGCCACCCCAAATATGAGAATCAAAAGCAGTGAGATAATGGATGGCCCTGACAGAGCACCCTCTAGAGCTATGCTTAGGGCTACAGGTCTAGGAGACAAGGATCTCAATCAGCCTTTTGTTGGAATAGCAAATTTAGCGAGTGATGTTACTCCATGTAACGTACACCTTACAAGGATCGCAGATGCCGTTAAACAAGGGGTAAGAAGCGAATGCGGAACTCCGTTTACATTTGGCACTATTACCGTAAGTGATGCCGTCTCAATGGGGACCCAAGGCATGAAAGCTTCCTTAATAAGTCGGGAAGTAATAGCCGATAGTATAGAGTTGGTGGCCTTCGCAGAAGGATTTGACGGCTTAGTTACTGTAGCAGGTTGTGATAAGAACATGCCTGGAACCATCATGGCTGCCGCCCGATTAAATATTCCGTCCATATTTGTTTATGGCGGCACAATTCTACCCGGATCCTATAAAGGGAAATCGATTAATATACAAGATGTTTTCGAAGCTGTGGGGGCATATTCGGCTGGAAAAATTTCCTTGACGGATCTTCAGGAAATAGAAGTGTCAGCATGCCCCGGAGCGGGTTCATGTGCAGGACTTTTTACAGCAAATACCATGTCGGCTGCCATTGAAGCTCTAGGAATGGCGCTTCCAGGAGATGCATCGATTCCGGCAGTCGATGGCAGAAAGGAGGTTTGGGCTAATAGAGCCGGATCGTCTGTCATGAACTTGCTTAGACTAGGCATAAGGCCGCGGGATATAATTACAAAAGAATCCATAAGAAATGCTATAACTGTGGTTTGTGCTATGGGTGGGTCGACTAATGCGGTTTTACATTTTCTTGCTATAGCAAGGGAAGCGCAGGTGGATTTGGAAATCGATGAGTTTGACGAAATTAGCCTTAGGACGCCGTACATAGCAGATATGAAACCCGGAGGAAGGTATGTAATGGCGGACTTAGATCGTGTTGGAGGAGTTTCCTTGGTTTTGAAACGCCTTCTATCCGGCGGATATCTTCGCGGAGACACCCTTACGATTACAGGTAAAACCTTGGAGGAAAATCTAGAAGATTTCGAAGACGTAACTGATCAACAAATTGTTGTGTCTGTAAAAGAACCTTTTAGTAAAACCGGAGGATTAGCTATACTTAAGGGAACTCTGGCTCCAGACGGTAGCGTAGTTAAAGTTGCTGGAAAGAAACACTTGTTTCAAAGAGGTCCGGCAAGGGTGTTCGATAGAGAAGAAGATGCCTTTCAGGCTATAGAAAATCAAAGGATCCGTCCCGGTGACGTAGTGATCATTCGATATGAAGGACCCAGGGGAGGCCCGGGAATGAGAGAGATGTTAGGTGTGACAGCTGCGTTAGTCGGCCAAGGATTAGGCGAAGTGGTGGCTTTGGTTACAGATGGACGTTTCTCGGGGGCAACGCACGGCCTTATGGTGGGCCACGTAGCTCCGGAAGCAGCCGTCGGTGGACCAATAGCACTTATAGAGGAGGGTGATGTTGTGGTTGTAGATGTAGAGAATCGACGACTCGATATTGAAATAGACCAGACTGAGTTACTGAAACGACAAAGTTCTTGGAAGCCTCCAAAAATTGATTACCCGGCCGGTGCCTTGTCAAAATATGCCAAACTGGTTTCTTCAGCCTCAGACGGAGCTGTAACCCTCTAGTCTTTAGGTCGATTTGTGGGTGTGGGGCTTTTCAGACTTACAACTATGTGTCAGTCAAGAAGAACTATATGCGAAATGTTTCTGTGGACACTTCAGAGTATAGGTGGTTCTGGTTCAGGTTTTCCTGTTAGTGTTTCGTGGGTATTTTGCACCGGAGCTATATCCTCTCCCGAGAAAAGAGCCGCATCCAGGTCTCAAACACTGATAGACTCCGTATAATTCCTGGTACTTAAAAGATGTCCCATCGCATAGTTTGCACGTGAGCTTGATTTCCTTGTTACGCAGAGCCTTATCTAAGTCGTTGGCTAAGGTTTCGGCCTCCAGTTTTATAGAGTTGCAAACGGATCGCACATCTTTATCTTTGATGTCGGATACCCGCGACTTTTTACTTTTGTTTTTTCTCCAGGGGAATTCAAACAATTATATGCCTCTGGTTGGGTAGTATAAGATCAAATGATTGAAGCTAGAGCTCCTCCGTCTAAACTTATACTTTGACCTGTGATGAAACTTGCCCTCTCGGATGCTAAAAATGTTATCAGGTCTGCCATTTCCTCGGGTTGTCCCAGGCGTTGCATCGGGATCTTTTTGGTTGCTTCGGTGATCAGAGCATCTGTGCTCTCCCCTCTTGCTTCAGCCATTTTCCTATAAAGAGATGTCATTCTATCTGTCATGATACTTCCTGGTAAAGCGTTATTAACTGTTATGTTAAACGGGGCTACTTCATTAGACAGCATCTTGGCGAAACCAACTACCGCCAATCTACTTGATGTAGATAACACAAGATCTAAAACAGGTTGCCTTACGGCGTTGGAGAGCAGGTTTACAATACGCCCCCATCGCTGCAGTTTCATATAGGGTATAACTTCTCTTGACATTCTTACTGCACTTAAAAAGTTTTGTTTTAGTGCTTGTTCCCAAGCTGAATCCTCAACTTCGGATGGTTTCCCAGGAGGGGGGCCGCCTAGATTATTGATTACGATATCTACGCGTTCGAATCTATTATATGTGTCCCTTACTACCTTTCTGATTTGAGCTGGTTCAGATAGATCTCCAGGAATTGCCAGAACATGTTGTTGAGATGCTAATCTAGCTATTTCCATCTCCACCTTTCGGAGCTCTGGCTCAGTTCGTGAACTTATTACGACTAGAGCTCCTTCCTTGGCTAGAGCTATTGCAGTAGCTTTTCCCATCCCTTTACTTGACCCGCCTACGATTGCTACTCTTCCCTTCAGACCTAGATCCATGATTTATTCCTCAATCTGATAATAGGTCCATATGATAACCAAAGACATATCGAGAGGCAAGAAAACTAAATGACGTTGGTTTCTCTAAACCTTCTAATTTCGTTGATAGAATAACCCAAATCAGACAGGATCTTTTCGGTGTGTTCACCCAAAAGGGGTGGGGGCAAACTTATCCCCCCTGGGGTGTCCGAGAATTTAATAGGTATGCCGGTTTGTTTGATTTCCCCTGCCGTAGGGTGTTGAATTGTTTGCACCATTTTTCTTTCCGATACTTGTGGGTCCGAAAATACCGCAGCTAAATCATTAACTGGGCCACATGGTATACCGTTATCTTCAAACTTTGTTATCCATTGGGTAGACGTTTTGTTTAGTAATTCGTCTTCCAATAGAGCGACTAAAGGTTCCCGATGGTTCACGCGGTTCATGTTCAAGCGATAATCCTCATGAGTTATGAGGTCGTCTCTACCTAAGGCCTTACAAAATCGCTCCCAGAATCGTTCATTGCCTATAGCGATGTTTATGTATTTCCCGTCCGAGCATTTAAAAGCTTGATAAGGGACTAAATTGGGATGGGCTGTACCTACTCTTTTTGGTGGTCTACCGGTTGCAAAGTATGCACCTGCCTGGTAGGTGAGCCAGGATACCTGTAGATCCAGCATTGAGATATCTATATATTGTCTGTGTCCAGTTCTCGAGCGATGAAATAGCCCGATCATTACTGCATACGCTCCCAGCATACCGGCTCCTATATCTGTAAGTGCAACGCCCGTTTTCATGGGAGGGCCATCGGGTTCCCCTGTAACACTCATGATCCCGCCTATTCCTTGCATCATTTGATCATAAGCAGGCTTTCTGCTGTATGGGCCGGTTTGCCCGAATCCTGATATCGAACAATAAATGAGTCCAGGATTCAATTTTTTTAATGTTTCGTAATCTATACCTAATCGTTGAACAACTCCAGGTGTAAAATTTTCCACCAAGACGTCGGAGCCTGATACTAGTTTTATGAAAATATCTTTAGCGGCCTGTTCCTTTAGATTAAGGGTGATACTACGTTTATTACGGTTTATAGATAGGAAATAGGAACTTTGGTCTTTGATAAAAGGAGGGCCCCATGTTCTAGTATCATCGCCTTTTGAAGGCACTTCCACCTTTATCACATCTGCACCGTAATCTCCAAGCATTAGTGTGCAATAAGGTCCGGCAAGCGCGCGCGTTAGATCTAAAACCTTGATATCTTCTAGAGCCTTCATGTCTTCTCCTCGGGAAATTTGATCCGGCAATACCTAATGTGGACAGGGTCATGTTGTGACACGTGTCTAGCTTAGGTCATGCTAGGATAGGTCTTGGAGTTGAGAAAAACTAGACTTTTGGCTAATAAGAGTTGTTTCTGCGGGCTTTTTCATAATCGGATCGAGTGTTCAGGTCTATCAAAATTTCTTTAGTTTCAACTTCAAATAGTTGAACTGGGTGGTTGTGTATAACAGCTTTCAATCCGAATGTAGTGTCCGTAATTG
>CAJXDJ010000105.1 GCA_913052045.1 uncultured Dehalococcoidia bacterium | reverse complement strand
AATGCTCCCAAGATTATGCCAGAAATGGCGATGTGAATGATTGATATTAATTTGGACACTGGCTACAAAGTGGTTTGATACTTGACCCAGTTAACCATCTTATATCAGATAACCCAAAAATTATAGAGGTCTAGGTCGGTTCTCTGAGTCGCTCTGTATTAGCATCATACAAACTCAATTGTTTCTTCTTCCACCGATCCGTCGACTATGCGGAATGAACGTAAGACGGGTTTTGTCTTGTCCATCAACGAGACGATGATGTAATGGGCCTCTGGCCATCCAGCCATTCTGATATCAGTATCGGATGGGTACGCCTCGCTGTGAGTGTGAGAATGATATACGGCCCGATTAGTCCAGTTGCTATCTTCCATTTCTAGATATACGTCTAGCAATTCCTTTTGATCCCAGCTGAATCTGAATGGACTGTTGTCAACGTTGGTCATTTGGGTAAGTTTCTCGAAGACATTGCCTGGGCCTGCCAAAACTCCGCAGCATTCGACTGGATCGCATTGTTGGGCATGAGCGATTATCTTCGATACAAAGAGGTCTGAGATGGTAAGCAAATTCCTACTCCTTTTGTGAGATGTCCGCAGTTTTCATGCTTAAAATTAGTCATTCCACGCAATGTAATTAATCTTAATATCTAACCAAAGTTGTTTGATCAAGTCTAGTAATTTTTAGGATATTTTGTGTAGTTTTTTCTATAATTGTCTCGACAGACATATCTTTTAACTCAGCAAGTTTCTCAGCTACTTGGATTAGATGGAATGGTTCAGTCCAACGGTGGCGATGTTTTTTCCATGGCTGTGGGGCAGAATCTGTCTCAAGCACTATGGATTCTAGAGGGATCATTTTTGCAACATTCTGTAATTCGTTAATACGTAGGAGTGGCTTAGCCATCGATATAGAGAAACCCATGTTAATATACGTGTGGGCAGTATATAAATCACCCTGGTAGTAATGTATGACCCCTCCTATTGATTGAGCGTTTTCTTGGACTAACGTTTTCAACACCTCAGGATGAGCTTCGCGGGAGTGAACTATTATAGGTTTGTCTAAATCGCGTGCTAAGTTTATTTGGCGTTTAAAACTTTGTATTTGGATATCATAAGCTGGCGAGGTAGGCAAAAAATCTAGCCCGATTTCGCTTATGCAAGCAACCTTTGGGTTTTCTGAAGCTAAAGTTTCCAGGGCTTTATAGGTCTTGTTGCCGATGGTTTCTGTCAAGTCCATGGGATGGATTCCGACACCTGCAAAAACCATGGGGATGGTCCTTGAAAGATTTACACAATGTTCCGAAGATTCCAGGGTTGTTCCGGCGCTAATTATGAGTCCGACCCTATTTTCGATTGCTCTACTAACTATGGAGTCAATTTCTTGAGTTGGGAAGTGATCGATATGAGTATGTGAATCTACCAGACGTTGCATTAGAAGCCCTAGGTACTTGTATGGTGCAAATTATACTATCTTTTTTATTAACTGGAAGCTATGGTTTTCGGGATGAGATATTTAATGGCACAAATCTATTTGTCTGCAGTTTTTATGGTTATGCTTGGATGTTCTTCATCGAGTGTGCCAATTACTTCAATAGAACCACAGCCTATTCCGACGTCGACCGAGGTCTGGAGCGAGGTAACCGCAGCAGTAACACCAACCACATCTTCCCCTACTGCACCATACGGCAAAAATGGTGGACGATTAACAGTAGTTGTAGAAGCTGATACGTTGCATTTGGACGTGCAACAGGATATTTCCGAGACATTGGCTGCCCGTGGGGCAGGTATTGCTTACAGCCGTCTTATGCGTTTGAAAAGCACTCCAGGCCTTGATCAACCCAACTTGCTTATTGAGTGTGAACTATGCACTGAATGGGAATTATTGGATCCATGGACCTTTAGGTTCAAACTGAGAGATGATGTAAGGTGGCAAAATGTATTTCCTGTAAGAGGACGTAGATTGGATGCTAATGATTTGCTTTTCAGTTATACAAGGCAAGGCACAGAGGGTTGGCCTAATGCGCCGTTACTAAAATCTGTCAAAGAAATTAGAATCGAGGGTGATGGGACATTTCTCGTAAACCTAAATTATCCGGATCCGGACTTTTTGTTGGCCTTAGCCAACGGGCACTCGAAGATTATTCCTCATGAGTCTATTAATGATGAGACAGGCTTATTTCAAGGCCCAGTTGTAGGGAGTGGCCCATGGGTATGGAAGAGCTCTAATCCCGGAGTGGGTACAATCTTGGAGAAGAACAAAAATTACTTTGAAAGTGAATTGCCGTTTGTCGAAGAAATAGTATTCCAGGTTATAGATGATTCTGAAACACAGGTGGCGGCATTACTTGCGGATGAAATCGATGTATTAAATATATCTAATGATGGCTGGGAAATTCTTCAATTATATGATGCTACTCCTAGGACTATATATTCGAAACAATCCGGTAAGGGCATATTTATTGCTTTTAATACTGGGCGACAACCCTTCGCTTCGATTACGATGCGGCGACAAGTCTTAGCTTCACTGAATCCTTGGGCGTATGTTGACGACATATGGAACGGACAATCTTTTGTCTCTCCAGGTATCCCAGTTATAGACTCTTCTTGGTTGATGGCCCGAGAGGAAATTGAGGCATTGTTAAGGGGCGATGTAGGAAATGTGCCAGCTCCATTTGTTATTACTGTCGCCGACTTTGGAGATATTTATTTGGATCAGGCTTTACGTATTCAGGAGGACCTCAGAAATACTGGATTCGATCCCACCCTGGATATCGTTAATCCGATTGAATACGCTCAACAAATTTGGGTGGATGGAGAATTTCAAATGTTGTTAGGGCCCATGCCGCCAAATAATGGACCTAATGGATTTCTTTTTCCCATTCTTCACAGTGGAGGTGCATGGAATTTGCTGGGCCACGTAGATTCTGAATTGGATCTACTTATTGAGAAACAACAGATGGAATTGTTTGATTCCCAGGCACGGGCAGAATCTATATTTAAAATCCAACGGCACATTGTTGATCAAGCATATATGCTCGGATTAGGCGATAATGTTGACAGGTGGGTGACGAACGACGCGGTCCGTGGATTTTCCCCAAACCCTGCCATATCAGAATATAGCTTTTGGTCTAAAGTCTGGATGGATGAATGAGCGGCATTCAGAGATTACAAATCTTTATTTTTGGATATCGCGTCTTCTAGGGTAGACCATGGTAAGAGTGCACATTTGATTCGTACTGGAAATTTAGATACACCTTTTAAGGCTTCAAGTTCTCCGAGTTTATCAAGATCCTCGTCGTCTATTGCTAGCCCTTTGACGAGATTGCGGAAAATACCGGATATTTCCATGCTTTCTTTTAAGGGTTTTCCCTTTATCAATTCAGTTAGTATGGAAGCAGAAGCCTGGCTTATGGAACAGCCTTGTCCAGTGAAGGCTATGGTCTTAATCTGGTTTTCAGTAGCAAGCTTTATCATCAAGGTGACTTCGTCGCCACAAAAGGGATTAAATCCTCGAGAGAATAAATCTGGATCAGGTATATTTACCTTATTCCTAGGGCGACGGTAATGATCAAGGATTATATCCTGATAAATATCGTCCAATTCATTGAAACTTGTATTTGATGATGACATCTTTTCGCTTTAAAGCTATGTTTACCTGTTGAAGTATTGCAGAGTTTTTTTCAGGGATGCTGCCAACATATCAACTTCTTCCTCAGTGTTGTATATGTAAAAGCTAGCTCGGGCCGTAGCAGGTAAACCTAGTCTTCCGTTTACCAAAGGCATGGCACAGTGGTGACCGGCTCTTATGGCAATGCCCTCGCGGTCAAGAATAGTACCTATATCATGTGGGTGAATTTCAGGACAGTAAAAGGGTATAATCGCGCCCCGTTTGGTTGGATCTGGTGGCCCGTAGAAAATGAAATTTTCAGACAATTCTTTTACAACCTCTAGAACATATCTAGTTATGTGTTCTTCGTATGCCTGAACTTGGTCCATTCCTAGGTCGGTGAGATAATCAATGGCTGTTCCTAGCGCGATGGCATCAGCAATATTGGGAGTCCCAGCCTCAAAGCGTATTGGCAAGTCGTTCCAGGTTGCCCGATTTAGTGTTACTTCTTTGACCATATCTCCTCCGTGATGCACAGGGTCCATGGTTTCAAGTACGGACTTTTTTATGTATAGGCAACCTATTCCTGTAGGGCCTAGCATCTTGTGGCTAGAGAACGCCAGAAAATCACAATCCATATCCTCAACGTCAACTGGCATATGAGGTACACTTTGTGCCCCATCTATCAAGATATATGCTCCTAGAGAGTGTGCTTGTTTGCAGATTTCTTTAACCGGGTTTATGGTTCCCAAAACGTTGGACATTTGGGTAATCGCAACTAATTTAGTTCTGGATGTGAGCAAAGTATTTAGCTGCGATAAGTCTAGTGTGCCTGATTCGGTTACAGGTATGAATTTTAGCGTGGCTCCATTTTTTTCGGCTAGAATCTGCCAAGGCACAAGGTTACTATGATGTTCCATTTCCGTAAGCAGTATCTCGTCCCCAGATTCTATGTTTTCTACCCCCCAGCTAT
>CAJXDJ010000104.1 GCA_913052045.1 uncultured Dehalococcoidia bacterium | reverse complement strand
TTTATCTGCTAGTAGAAATCCATTAGTGGTTAACGTCAAGTCCTCCAGTCCTGGTATAGAAGAGATCCCTTCCACAAGTTCTTCAATGTTTTTACGGATTAATGGCTCACCACCGGTGAGTCTTACCTTTCTGATACCCATACCAACAAAAACCTTGGTTAATCTAATGATTTCTTCAAACGTTAGGATCTCGGGTTTGGGGAGAAAGTTATATCTTTCTCCATAAATCTCAGCTGGCATACAATACGGACATCTGAAGTTGCATCGATCAGTAACTGAAATCCGAAGGTCTCCCATCGTACGCCCCAACATGTCTCTAAAATCCTGTTTCATGTGGCCAACAAACCATCGTTAAGTATCGAAAAAACCTTGTTGGCAGCCTGTCCTCGATGGCTCAGTTTATTTTTCTCACAAGGAGAAAGCTCAGCAGTTGTGCAGCTCCGTCCGGTCAGATAGAAAACAGGGTCATAACCAAATCCATTACTTCCTTTGGGAACAGTCCCAATAATCCCTTCAAGCGAACCGTGGGCTATGGTCTCGTAGCCAGATGGCGAAACCAAAGCGATTACGCAACAGAATCTTGCATTGCGTAGTTCCCAGGGGACATTTAGTAATTCAGATAACAAGAGTTCTATTCTCGCTTTGTCACTTAAACCATCACCACCATAGCGGGCCGACCTAACTCCTGGTCTCCCACCAAGAGCGTCAACTTCTAATCCAGAATCGTCCGCTAACGTTAGTAATCCACTATATCTAGAGTAACCTTTTGCCTTTAATATAGCATTCTCCTCAAAAGTCGAACCCGTTTCTTCCACATCAATTGTAATTTCTTCATCATCCAGAGAAACAAGTTCGTAAGGAACACTATGAAACAATTGACCAAATTCCATAACTTTACCCTGGTTCCTCGTGCCTATGAGTAATTTTTCCATATACGACATTATATACCTATAAGTCCCGTAGGTATTCAAAAATAACAAAAACCTCGCGGACTAGAAAGACCTTGTGTTACTAATTATGATTTTAACTATGTCTTCCTCCATCTCTAGCTAATCCAGTCGCCTTGGCCCTATCGTAGTAGACACGCTGGGCAACCGCCAAGTTGCTGGCATCTCCTTTCCACGCTTTGAGTGGTAATGTCTGCAAACCCCGTCCAAAAGAAAAACTTAACTCCCAAGGAGCACCCATAGCATTGGCTACCAGGTTTATAGCATTGAGGTTATCTAGCGCCTCATCGTCTCCCTGCCCTCCAGAAAGGAAAACTATTCCTGGAACAGCGGCTGGTACAACACGCTTAAGACAAGTAATTGTTTTTTCTCCCACAACTCTAGCAATTGCTCGGTTGACTGCTGATTTTCCAGAAATAACCATGTTCGGTTTTAGCAACATACCTTCCAATATCACACCTTGTAGCGACAACTCATAGAAAACTTCTCTCAACGTTAGTTCGGTAACGCTAAAACACCGGTCTATATCGTGATCTCCGTCAATGAGCACCTCGGGTTCAACAATCGGCACCAAGCCGGCTTCCTGACTGAGAACCGCATATCTTGCTAAAGCTTGGGCATTAGTTCTTATACAATACATGGTAGGGGTACAATCACCTATGCTGATCACGGCTCTCCATTTGGTAAACTTGACTCCTAATTCTCGATATTCCGTCAATCTCTGACGCAACCCATCTAGTCCCTCAGTAACTACTTCTCCATCAGAACCGGCTAAAGGCCTGGTGCTTTTATCAACCTTTATCCCCGGAATGACCCCCTGATTTTGAAGAGTTCTGATCAATAATTCTCCATCAGACCCTAACTGCCGCACAGTTTCATCATAAAGAATAACTCCGCTAATAAAATCCTTTGAACCTTGAGTTTTAAACAGCATCTCCCTGTAGTCACGGCGATTTTCTAAGGTAGATTCAACACCAATAGAATCGAATCGTTTTTGTATTGTAGGAGAACTTTCATCTGCTGCCAGAATTCCCTTGCCTTTAACCACTAGCTCTCGGGCTATACCAGCTAACTCATTACCGTATACCATAAATTTCCCTCACAGAGTTCAAGATCAACAATTCAACTCCGATTCAATACTGACACAATTCCATCAACCAGGTCGCTGTTACCAATTATAATTGGGGTCCTTTGATGAAGGCTATCGGGTATAACATCCATCATCCTAATCTTTCCCGTAGACGAAGATCCTCCAGCCTGTTCAATTATGAAACTTAAGGGATTAGCTTCGTACATGAGTCGCAACTTGCCGCTGGGGCTACTATCGTCAGCAGGATAAAGAAAGATACCTCCTTTAAGTAAATTACGATGAAAATCTGCCACCAGCGATCCAACATATCTTAAAGACAAAGAGTTCCTCAAGTTAGTCACGGCGTCCTGCATGTTTCTGGACCATCTACTAAAATACCCTTCATTCACACTGTAATAGGCGCCGTCAGTTGGTAATTTCAAGTCCCGGGTTGTTAACCAAAACGTATCGTTTCTAGGATCTAATGTAAATGAACTGACGTGATTTTTGGTGGCCACAACCATAACAGTACTCGATCCATAAATCGTGTACGAAGCAGCCACTAATTGATTTCCAGGCTTTAAGATATCCTCATTATATTTTCCAGTATGTCGCCAAATCCCAAATATTGACCCTATACTTATGGCAACATCGATGTTAGAAGAACCGTCTATCGGATCCATCATAACCACAAAATCCCTACCAGAACTGCCCGCTTCTTTGATCACCGTTTCCACTTCTTCTGAGCCTAGAGCACCTACCCTTCCAGTAGCCAACAATTCTTCCTCAAAAACCCTTGACCCGATCTCATCTAGCGTCTGAACATCTTCTCCATGAACATTGGTCTTTCCGGTCGATCCGAGCCATCTTCCTAAAGCTCCCGACTCAACAGTCTTCTGAATCCTTACAGCTCCTCTTGATATAGCTTCGATTACAGCATCAAGTCCCTCCAGTCGTTCATCTTTGGAGACACTCAACATATATTGACCAAGAGATTTGATTTCGTCCGAAGTAGCCATTACCCACCAGTTATGAATTTAATTTGAGTCTACCAACTGACCACAAACCCGTCAATTTGACAGTCCAAAGAGCTCACATCCCTGATTCCAGTGAGGATAGAAGTTACTTTGCCTAAATCCTATCCACTATTACTATCGCTTATCCCAACCTAGCCCCTGTTCCTGTAATATAAGGTTGATAGAATCTTTAAGTCCTTTAGCAGTTTCCTCAGCTTTATCGGCAAAATCTGACCCCTGGGAAGCATATAAAATAGACCTGGAAGAATTAATTATGACTCTTCTGCCATTCCCATTAATCCCTGACCGTACGGCACCCCTTAACTCACCGCCCTGAGATCCTACCCCTGGGATTAGGATTGGCATATCACCGCATATTTCCCTGATATTTGCTAATTGGTGGTGATAGTTGGCTCCCACTACCAAAGCCAGATTTTCGTTTGTGTTCCATTGAACTATTTGTCTAGCGACAAACTCATACAATGGCATCGATATACCGTCGTGTTGAACATTCAACTCCTGAAACACATCAGAGCCAGGATTGGAGGTTCTACACAAAACAATAACGCCTCTATCCTCGTAGTCAAAAAATGGCCGCACAGATTCCATGCCAGCGTAGGCATTGACTGTCACAGCGTCAAACCCCCATATTACAAACATTGCTCTTGCGTAGGCAACGCTGGAATGTTCTATGTCTCCACGTTTAGCGTCCCCGATTACTAAAACGCCACTGGCTACCTCTCTAATATATTCAATAGTATTTTTCAGTGCTTCAAGTCCTGGATCTCCTAAAGCCTCATAGAAAGCTAAATTTGGCTTATAAGCGCATACATGGTCTTTTGTCGCATCAATAATGCATTTGTTAAACTGAAACACATCCCCAAAGGGAATTAACGACATGATAGGATCTAAACCCACGCAAACTAAACTTTGGTTCACTTTCGATGCGCTGTCTAGGTTGTCAAGAAATACACTCACCAAAACTAGTATATAGCTATGTTGATAGGTTTCACCAGCACTAAAACAAGTTGAGTAATATGGAATACAAATCTAACCTTATCAAAGCACAGTTTCTAAGAAGAACGAGTCGTTTTTCTGCCACCGTAAATGTCTCAGGTGAGAAAATAGAAGTGCACATTCCAAATTCCGGGCGCTTGCGGGAATTATTTAGACCAGGACAGACTACGTACCTACAGTACATAGAGTCAAATACTAGGAAAACAAAACACGATCTAGTCCTTGTGGAAATGGGAACCACTTTGTGTTCTTGTGATTCTAGAATCCCTCCCGTGTTAATCGAAGAATCATTCAAGGAAGGGGATTTGGACCCGTTTTTAGGGTTCACGAAATTAGAACGGGAAGTTTCTCTGGGAGATAGCAGACTCGACATTCTTCTATCACGTACAGATATGAACCGTTACATTGAAGCTAAATCGGTGACATTGGTAGAGGGAAAAACCGCTTTCATCTAAACGAAAGAGTTCAGGCAGTTTCTAAAGAAAAAGAAAACTGGAAAATTACAACAAATAAAAATAAAATTTTTAT
>CAJXDJ010000103.1 GCA_913052045.1 uncultured Dehalococcoidia bacterium | reverse complement strand
TCTTTATTTTTATTGCTTCTTTAAGGGAAATTTCTCTGCTATCGTCTTCCACATTATCTACGATTGTTTTCAGGGTATAGGCGGATATTTCCCCAGTGTTCGGATTAAGTTTCACGGAAACGCTTGTCGTTTCGCCCCAATTATCCTTTTTAAATGCAGAAGCCAGAGCTGCTTCAATAGCTTTTAACACCTCCTCCTTCGGAAGGTGCCTTTCAGCGGCGAGCTGCGTCAGAGCAATCAGAAAGTCACTCTTCAATGCAATGCCCCCTCTAATATTCTCCCATTCAACAAGAAAGCGGGTAAAGTACCCGCTTACACAAACGTCCCCTGGGAGTAAAAATTCTAAGGAATTAGTATAACATTGAGCCTATAAACTGGCAACACCAATCCATCGATATCCTCCATGAAACACTTCGATCTTTCTTTCGTAGAAACCGTATAATGATTTAGGGTTACAAGTCTATTAATAGCGGTACTGGAGAATTTGGGTCCCTATTTCAAGCTTTTCGAACGATCCTGTTTGGTTAGCAACTCGGGGATTACCACCATACTTTCCCTCTTCCCTCTTCTTCCATGAGAGCAGGATCCTTTTCCCACAGGCCCGTCGATAAATATTTCCACCCCCCATCCGCCAAGAGACATACTATATTCCCGCTGGACATGCTTTCAGCCACTTTCATGGCAGCCCAGAGCACTGAACCCGATGATACTCCAGCAAATATGCCTTCCCGAACAAGCAATTGTTGGGTTCCTCGAAACGCGTCTATTCCTTTGGCCATTACGCGAGAATCTAACAGAGACATGTCTACGATTGGAGGAACAAAGCCTTCATCTAGGTCTCGTAGGCCCTGTATAGTCTCGTCGGGTTCCGGAGCGACTGCTACGACCTTAATATCTGGGTTATGCTCTTTGAGTCGTCTTCCTGCGCCCATAAGAGTTCCCCCAGTTCCCAATCCAGCTATAAAAACGGCAACATTCGGTAGGTCGCGTACTATTTCAGCCCCGGTCTCCTTGTAATGTGCTCCCGGATTATCTGCATTACCATATTGATAAAGCATTGAATAACGGCCAACTGGACTTTCTTCCATAATTTTATGGGCCATAGCTACAGCCCCATTAGAACCCAGCTTACCTTCAGAATAGATTATTTTGGCACCATATGCTGTTAACAGTTGGCTCCTTTCTTGGCTCACATTATCAGGCATAACCACTGTAACCTTGTAACCTTTTTGCCTCCCCACAAAGGCAAGCGATATTCCAGTATTTCCACTAGTGGGCTCCAGGAGTGTGCATCCTTGTTCAATATCGCCCCTTTCTTCTGCCCGCTCTATCATATTCTTCGCTATACGGTCTTTGAGACTACCTGTTGGGTTTTGTCCCTCAAGTTTAGCAAAGATGCTAACCCCACGAGTTGGACTTATGTTTTTCAATTCCACTAGCGGTGTGTTGCCTACCAGATCTAATATCCCTGAATACTTTTGTTCTTGTCTCAACCTCACAGACCTAGCCCTCTACTGGTATTTCGTTCCCTGCCGGTAACCCACAGAAGATTTCGTAATCAATCAATTCCGTTACAGTGGGATTATCTCCACACAATGGGCACTCCGAATTTCTCTTTATCTTCACCTCTCTGAAGTCCATCGACAAAGCATCAATCAATAGCAACCGCGAAGACAATGAATCCCCGATCCCAAGGATTAGCTTTATGGTCTCTGTCGCTTGTATGCTCCCGACTAGCCCAGTTAAAGATCCCAAAACACCGGCTTCAGCGCAATTTGGTACCATCCCGGGTGGTGGGGGGCTGGGAAACAAACATCTGTAACAGCCCTGGCCGGGAATAAAAACAGTGGATTGCCCATCAAATATTAAGATGCTGCCATCTATCAATGGCTTGCCTAAAAGATAGCATGCGTCATTTACTAAATAACGAGCCGGGAAGTTGTCCGCTCCATTTATTACCATATCGTACCCATTGATAATTTCCTTGGCATTATCAGAAGTGAGCCAAAGATCATGAGTAATAACATTTATATCTGGATTATAAGAGTTAATTGTTTTCTGTGCCGAGTAAACTTTTCTCTGTCCAACATCATTGTATTGATGCAATATTTGACGTTGCAAGTTCGACATATCTACAACATCAAAGTCGACTATGCCGATCGTTCCTACGCCAGCAAGGGCTAAATACAGAGCTCCCGGCCCACCCAGGCCACCTGCCCCGATGATTAATACTTTACTATCAAGTAGTTTCCTTTGTCCGTTACTGCCTACTTGTGGCATTATTATGTGTCGGCTATAGCGTTTGACCTGTTCTGGGGTCAATGCTCTAGCTTGGGTCATTCTATCCTCCTGTAATCCGTTTATGAGGCTTGATCACTTCTAGGGAAGTTTCTAAATCGGTCCACTATCAAGATTCTTGTATGCGGCTTATAAACTGACCGCCATCCTGTTGGCAGTTAATTCTTTTTGCCGTCTTGCCATGTCAGCTATCGTCGTAGAACTAAGCAATTTTTCCACCGATTCTTCGAACCAACGCCAGGTCTCCCTTTGTGCACATGCGGGGGAATGCATACAGCCATCAGGTTCTACCAAGCAGTCTAGGAGATGGTTTTTCCCTTCCAAAACGTTCATAACCAAGGCGAGAGTTATATCTGAAGGGTCTTTAGCCAAAACGTGACCCCCATGTGGCCCTCGTCTGCTCTTTATTAGACTCGCTTTGTGCATAACTGTCAGCACTTGGTCCAAGTAGGCTTCTGGTATACCTTGACGTGAAGCAATATCAGTGGTCTGAAGAGGACTTTTCTTAGCGCTCTGAGCAAGCTCGACCAAGGCCCTCACTCCATAGTCTACTTTCATAGGAATTCTCATGACCTACTACCTTGATCCAATTTTTCACAAAGTATAGCATCGGCCACCGAAAATTGTCTATTGAAACACTCAACAATAGGCACTGTGTCCTTTTGAAGACTTGTCTCTATGTGCTAGAATAAAAAGACAAGTTTCTAACTGAGGACTTTATTCGTGGAAAAGATTTCGCTTGCTCTACAGCCTAGGCTGACTCTCGGTAAAAAAAATAGCCGTCTCCGCAGAAGTGGCTATATTCCAGTTCATCTATACGGAGGCTCTCTTCCTCCCGAGCCCCTTCAGTGCGAGCAGAAGATTCTCTATAGAACGATGGCCAAGGCCGGTAGCAACACACCCATATCCATCACCTGGAGTGACACATCCGGGGAGACGTGGGCTCTGATCCGCGAAATTCAATGGGATCCTCACCACGGGGATCTCTTACATGTCGATTTCCTTCGCATTGATATTGCTCAAAAAATAACTGCAACCATACCAATTGTTTTAGTCGGCGACTCTCCTGGAGCAAAACAAGCTGGAGGTGTGGTGGTTCAAGCTGCAAGGACAGTACAAGTCTCTGCTCTCCCCCTCGATCTTCCCAACGAATTCCAGGTAGATCTCGTAGCCATGGACGACCCACAGTCAATCCTCCATATCTCCGACCTTACTTTGCCCAAAAACGTAGAATTGGTGTCGGGTCCCTCCGAACTAATCGCCCGAATAGAAGTGATGAAGGAAGAAGCAATTGATGCCCTTGTGGAGACAGAACTTGAACAAGACATTGGGTCGGGCAGTCCTGATGATACGACTGCCGCCCCTACCGACGAGGGTGCGTAACCTCCTGTTAGGAAGATCAACATCCCGGTCTTACCCCTCGACTCGTCCCACGGTTTCGTCATTAAGGATTGACCCTACGAAGGCCGGATGTCCTTGCGTAAATGACCAAATGTCGCTATCTTGCCGCCCCTCCAATCGTACTGTGCTTAGCACCACGACGCCACTACCTGTACACACCCCTATCGTTTTCGTATCTCGGTCCAGCGTTATTACCGTTCCAGGTCTCTCATGCGGCACATAATCTATAGCATAGGCCGAGAGGATTTTTAGATTCTTACCTTGCCAATATGTGTAACCACCTGGCCACGGACTAAAAGCTCTTAGGCGGGCACAAATCTCGTGAGCGGGATTTCCCCATTGAATTTGTCCATCTTTTTTTACAAGTTTTTTCGTGTATGTAGCCATCCTCACGTTTTGGTCAGTTAATTCTAATCTCCCGGCAACCCAGGCTGGTAAAACCTTAACCAATAGATTTGCTCCAAGAATAAACAGTCTATTGGTTAAGGTTTCTACAGTTTCGACCGCACTGATTACCACTTCTTCCTGGGCCAATATGGGGCCGGCATCCACATTTTTATCAATTGCCATAATGCTGACACCTGTAGTTTCTTCCTCATGAAGAATTACACTGGCTACAGGGCTGGCTCCCCGGTATTTAGGCAGCAGGGACGGATGAATATTAAGAAAACCGAAGTTCGGGACATTTAAAAGGTTTGGCGGCAATATTTGCCCGTAAGCAGCCACAACACAAAGATCTACCTCCGCATTCCTCAACGATTCCTCTACACTTGGTTTGGTCAGGACGTCGGGTTGACACACCAGAAGGCCTTCCTCTAACGCCATCTTTTTCACTGGACTTATCCCAACCATCCTTCCCCTCCCTTTTTCCCTATCCGGGCTTGTG
>CAJXDJ010000102.1 GCA_913052045.1 uncultured Dehalococcoidia bacterium | reverse complement strand
CCCCCCTTCGTTCCGCCCTCCTGGCTCCAGCTCAGGGCGGCGCCCTCTTTGGGTGGTTGGTTGGTTCTCGAGGCTCCGCAGATACCATGACTCACGACGCTCGGGTGATGACAGAAACGAATCTGGATACTGGTAGGCTCGGACCGACATATGATGGCTCGACCGCTTCAGCGTCTGACAGACACCTCGGAAGAGGCGCAGTGGATCGTTCCCGTTATATATACGTTGCGCAGTTTTTGTCCGTCAAATCTTGAATTCGAAAAACCGTGTCGTGCGTAACCATATTTGTAAAGTGTTCTGTAAACCCAGTCTCCACTACGATCACCCGTAAACATCCTACCAGTACGATTAGCTCCATGAGCAGCTGGTGCTAATCCCAGCAACAATATCTGGGCCTCAGGATCTCCAAATGAGGGTACAGGCTTACCCCAGTAAACCCAATTCATGTACATACGACGTTTTATAGTGGCTACGTTACGGCAGTGGTCTATTAGGCGTGGGCACCTAACACAGTTGGTTATTTCATTCTGAAGTTTCGCTAATTCATGCATGCTGGTCCTACATTTCTTGCACCCACCACTTAGGAGAGTACACGAGTAGCATTGCCGACTCCGGAAACTTTATTTGATGGTCCGAGGATCCGCCTGCTTAGACAACCATCCAGATGCTATGCCGTGGATAGAGTTTTACTCGCGGCTGCTGCAGCGGCGCCCAGGGGAACCTCGTACCCCTGCTTTGGTAGGATGCGTTCTAGGGCATTTAACAGAAACATTACGTTTCCTGCATTACTTGTTTCACCCATAAGACCTATTCTCCAGATCTTACCAGCAAATTCGCCCAGGCCTCTGGAAATTTCTGTTTTATATTCATCAGTCAATATTCCCCTGACCGCGGCTTCGTCGATACCTACAGGGATTTCTACCGGGGTAATTTGAGGAAGCCGATGGTTTTCGTCAGATATAACTCTTAAACCTAAGGCTTCCAGACCAGCCCTGAGTGCCGCAGCGTTTCTTTCATGACGAGCAATCCGTTCTTCCATACCTTCTTCTAAAACTAATCTGAGGCCCTCGTAAAGCGCATAAAGCATGCTCATAGGTACAGTGTGATGATATACGTGATCTTTACCCCAGTAGTTAGATATCAGCTCTAAATCCAGGTACCAAGACCTAGGAGGCTGATTGCGAGACTTAATTGCAGCCATAGCTTTTGGGCTCACTGCACATGGTGCAAGTCCGGGGGGTACACTAAGGCATTTCTGAGATCCGCTAGATATGTAGTCGATGCCCCAGTTGTCCACCTCTATATTGGATCCAGACAGCGATGTCACAGCGTCAACAACAAACAGAGCATCGTGTTCAATAGCGAGTTTAGCAATTTGGTCTAGTGGTTGTTTAATTCCTGTAGATGTTTCTGCATGAACCATGCCTATTAGTTTTACGGACCGGTGTTTTTTTAGTTCTTCGCTGATGGCCTCTGGAGGCAATGCCTTGCCCCATTCGCCTTTTACTTCAATCACGGTAGCTCCCTGCCGTCTTGCCATCTCGGCCATTCGTTGGCAGAAAAAGCCGTAGGAACCGATTATTGCTGTATCACCTTCCTCTAACAAACTAATCATTCCAGCCTCTACACCAGCAGATCCGGTTGCTGACAAAGCCATACAGAGACTTTCTTTTGTTTTAAAGACTTCGGAAAGCATAGATGATATGCCATCAATTACAGGCAAGAAGGGTGCCTCTCCGTAGCCGATAACCGGTGTCATCATGGCCTTATAAACTCTGGGGTGGACATTCACTGGGCCAGTACTGGTAAGGAGCCGAGATGGGATATTTATTTCACCGAATTTTGTTTGAGGCATCCGTTCTCCATGCTTTTTTGATTTTGGGTGTTAGCAGATGTTCTTGGTGCCTGTTATTGACTAGGACAACGTCCAGGAATTGAAGGCTCCAGAGCTCGTGAACTGTGCTGTAGACTACCAATACGATTTGGCACTGTCAAGATAATTAGTAGAAGGTACATACCTAGGGGTATTCTCATCGAGTTTAGTGGTAACTGGGTCTTAGGTTTACTACAACAATATATTCTCCTGGTTGAATGTGGACTCCCAATAATCAGTCATATATTGTTAAAAGTGAGGCCAACTATTTCGTGTGACAATCTTTGGTTTGTGAGGCCGTAGACGGGGATAGGAAATGGCTAAGAAGTGTGGTTAAATCTGCCTTCATGAACTGACTGATTTCATTTAGATCTCATTTTGCGGACAAATAGGAGTTAGGGTGGCGAAGCTAAGAAATCGTAAATTACACCTTGGGGCTTTATTGGTTCTACTGGTCACGCTTTTATTGGTGACTTTTTCGTGTGGTCAACACAATCAAGTTTCTGTTCCATTCAATTCCTTTGTGGGAGGCACAGAATTTATCTCAGGGGAAAGTAACAGATTCCCGTTTGCCATTGTTTCTCTAGATGGCCAAGAATTAGCAAAGGCAGATATTATGGTGGACTTTTACTATGTGGACTCAGGAAGAGAGGATTTTAAATTTTCAAAAAGAGCGGAACCCCTCGAGATCGGGCTATCTACCAAGCATGTTCATGATGATGAAACTATTCATGTGCACTCAGACATGAAAAACCTTTACGTGGTTCAAAATGCAGAGTTCGATGTTAGTGGCTATTGGGAATCTCGCTTTCGAGTTCACTCACTTGGTGGGATTAAACCAATGCCGAGCAATTTGGCTTTCCATGTACTCACACAACCTCTAGCAGTATCTATAGGTCAATCCGTACCGATTATAGATAACCGTCCCAACAATGGTGATATTAGCAACCACGGGGTTAATTTTAGAGATATGCAGGCTTACTCGATTGGGGAGGCAATTTCATCCGGAAAACCCTTCTTGGTTATATGGGCGAGTCCGTTGTTCTGTATGAGTAAGCTATGTTCTCCAGTTATTGAAGAGGTTGTGGCAATTAAAGCACTATATGATGACAGGATAAGGTTTATTCATATCGAACCGTGGAATGTCGACGTTGCTCGTGAGACAGGGGTTTTGCAATTTACTGAAAATGCAAAAATTTGGGGTCTACAGAGTGAGCCATGGATCTACCTAGTTAATAAATACGGTATTGTGGTTGACAGGTTTGAGGGGCCAGTTTCTTCTGAAGAGCTGGAATATAGTATAAATAGTCTTCTGTCTCTAGGATGAATTCGTATCCTTTCTTCCCAGGCGCTTGTTTAATCCAAGTTTAGATTCATTATGGCGTCATGTGGTGACTCATCCCCATAGGTTACTAACTGACTACTTTGAACAGATTCCATAACAGGAATTTTAGATTGGGATATCCACTAAGTTCAATTAATATGAACCACTGATGCCAGATGTAGGTCTAACGGACGAAACTGGATCAGGGTCTTCGAAGAACCTATTGTCAGAATAATCCGTATCTTCGTTTTGTGTGGGATCCGACACCCAATAGCTTGCCTCTAGTGCGATACCGTTAGGGTCAGTAAAGTAGATAGAGTGTATGATTCGATGGTCAATCATTTCGGTTACTTCCAGGCCACAACTTTCGAGATGGCTTTTTAGATTCATGAGTGCTTCGTGGTCGTCTACGTTGAATGATATATGATCGAATTGTAGCCATCCATTCATTGGCAAACCAGCGGGTTTGTGTTTTTCCTGTACCATTCCAGGCCACTCAAAAAAGGCGATGGTGCTACCCTCGCCCATCTTGAAGAAGTAATGTCGGAATGGGTATCCATTGGGTTGATTTCCGGTTGTGGCGACCAAAGGCATTCCAAGGATATCTCTGTAAAAAGTGATAGTCTTAGCCATGTCCCCTGTTATCATAGCCAAATGGTTGATGCCATTAAATCTCATAACTTTTGTCCCTCGTGATAAATATTTAAACGTTTAGGCCAAGAAAGAGCCCTAAGGAACCGGGTGCATTATATCCGTTCTGCCAGACGTTGGGTAGTAAATTAGGGGCTAGCGTTCTCTATGTGGCAATTGAATATAAGAGTTGCAATCTGTTTTAGTGAATTTTGCAACCACAAATAACTCATGGACTTCGGTGTAGTTTGTGCGTTAGGCTAATCTCGTGACCATCAGGGTCCCATATGTGAAAGAATCGCTCTCCCCAGGCAGCGTTTCGCGGTTCCTCTGGAGTCAAACCAGTGGCCAGAAGGCTTTCGTACATTTTGTCCACATCCTCTACGCGCTCTGTCTGCGTCTGTTTCCCGGCCTGGCTGCCGGCGCCCTGGGTCCGATCTCAGTGAGCCTGGTCGGGGCGTCGATATTACTGCCAGGCGGGTTCTTTCTCGGGGGCCTGAGCTTCTACGACGGCGACCCGGGTCTGGGCATCCTGGCGGTCCCGGTGGGCGCCACGCTGCTGGTGATTGCCGTGTTCCTGATCGCGCGTGCGAGCGGATCGCTCGACGGGGCGCCACGAGAATCGGGACAACGGCCGGGTGGCAGGAAACCACGACAGCGCAACTGACCTCGAACAAGATGGCTCGGCATGCGCGGCAACCCACCGGGTTGACGTCGCAAGGCTGAAGTCTTGCGCCACACAGACGAGTGTGCTTAGGACCCTGAGCCCC
>CAJXDJ010000101.1 GCA_913052045.1 uncultured Dehalococcoidia bacterium | reverse complement strand
CGAGGCGTTCTTATAGGAGAGAGATAATTTCTCGGGTCTACAACTTTATCATTAAAGTTCTGTTTTTTGTGCCATTCAATGATGCACAGTGTGGTTTCAAATTCTTAACGAAACAAGCGGCCCAAAAAATTGTGCCTTCTATAAAGAATAACCGCTGGTTTTTCGATACTGAGCTTTTGGTAATAGCATGTAAAAGAGGATATAAGGTTATGGAGACTCCCGTAATATGGGTAGAAGATAAAGATACTCGTGTTAAGATCTTCAAAACCGTTCTTGAAGATCTGTTTGGCCTGCTGAGACTGAGATTAGGAGGGATACCAAAAGTTTGATATAGCTAGAAATCCCTACTCTATAGTCAATATTTGGCGAATGTGACTTTTACTGCCTCTTTAGAATCATGTCGAACTTTTGATATTTCTGACAGTCTGTATCCGACTACCCAAAGGATTTTGCCCCTACACTCAAAAAGAGGCACCTGAGTACGCCCTGCTCGTGGTATTTTGTTATCAACAAAAAAGTCTTGCAATTTTTTTTCATTGCTCATTCCCAAAGGTCGGAAACGATCTCCCGGCTGCCAGTTTTTGATAAATACCGGTCCTTCTAATACACTTGGATCCATGTAGGCAATTAATGGATCAGTGTCGAATGTTGCTGGTTTTCCTACAAGTTCTGTCGTTATTGTCCAACCGTTCAGTGTTGTTTGGCCATAAATATTGACTATCGTTCGACTGTTTAATGTAGGTCCCGGGTCGAATTGTAATAAGTTTGTGGTGAGAACAAGATATTCACGTTGGGTTACACAAGTTAAACCGTTTGGTAGGCTCGTCTGAGCGCCCGGAGATTTGTTAATTGCGTCGACGACATAGGTTACATGTTTCTGATCCAGTTTTCTTAGTGTTCCGGTTAAGGATTTGTAAATCATGCGGACGAGGATATGTTGAATAGCGATATCTAATTTTATAAATCCTGTTTTATCTATATGGATGCTGTTTGGATGGCTTGTCACGACTCTATCCCAAGCTTTTACAGCATGTTTTCTCATGTATTCGTTTGTTTTAGAGGATATATAGCCTAATCGTATAAGTGAGTTCCTGATTGCGGGATTAATAGTTTCTAGTAACGGGATCAACGTGTTCCTGATTTTATTTCTTGTAAACTGATTCATGGTATTACTAGAGTCGTCGCGATAAGGTATGCCCAGATCCTCGCAATAACTCTGACAATCTATTTTGGTTACTGAAAGTAACGGTCGGAAAACCTGCAACTTTGCATCATCTCTAGGGCTGCCCCATTTGCTAAATTCCTTCATCCCTTGCAACCCGTCAAGCCCGGAACCCCTAATTATGTGCATTAATATGGTTTCCATTTGATCGTCTGCTGTGTGTCCTACGGCTACCGCCTGGGCTCCCACTTTGCAAGCTACTGTCCTCAAGAAATGATATCTGACCTCTCGCGAAGCCTCTTCGAACGATGATATGGAATGGAGTTTTTGGTATTCAAACGAGTCTGTTTGCTCTATTGTAGCTGGGAGATTCAACTTTTTGGCCATAGTTTCTACAAAAGCGGCATCATCATGAGCTTCCTGCCCCCTGAAATCATGGTCTAAATGGGCGACGTGTAGGTCTAGGTCCCATTCCTTTCTATGAGATGCCAACGAATGCAAAAGAGCCGTCGAATCTGGTCCGCCCGATACGGCTACAACCAGTTTACGTAATTTGCACTGGGCTGGTATTCTGCCCAGTGCTTTGAGAAGGGCCACCTCAAGGTGAGCAGCCTTATGGTTTTCATTCATGGCGTCTCATTATTGGATAGGTGAGCCGTATTGTTTGAGGATATTAAACGCCATTGCCCATCTATAGATTCTATTATGGTAAACGAACCGAGGTCTACTTGAAACTGATGAAACCTAGAGAGTGGTATGTTCAGTATATAGCATAAGAATGAAATAATTGCGAAGTTATGGCTCACTATCATGATCGCTCGATTATCTACTGAATGAACATGTGCCTTCTTTAGTTGATCTAGTGCCAACGATACCCGAGTTTGAAGTTGCAGTAACGATTCCCCGTTAGGCATCGTAACGAGGGAAGGGTCTCGCCTCCATTGGCAAATGAGTTTAGGGAACTGTTCGGATACCTGTGTAGATGTCATACCATCCAAATCACCAAGATTCAATTCTTTGAGTGCATTGTGTGGACTCATGGGTATAGACAAAAATGTCGAGATTATTCTGGCTGTTTCAGTGGCCCGATAGAGTGGGCTATGGTATAGGGATCCCAAGGGAAAGCGGGTGGCTGCGCGGGCCATATATGTGGCCTGTTTTTGGCCGATCTCATTTAGAGGAACGTCTGAGCTTCCCTGAAACCTGCCTTCAATATTCCATGAAGTTTGGCAGTGACGAGCTAGTATGATTTTCAACTACGGTTTGGCCCAGTAACACCAGCGATGATTTTTGCTTGAACCTTCTTTATTTTGACGCCAGACATCTCAATTATAGAAAAACGGAGAGTTTGATAGTCTAAGTGATCTCCTTCTTCTGGAATACGTCCCAGTTGTTCAAGTATAAAACCTGCAAGAGTCTGATAGTTTCCATCGGGAAAAGTTGTAGAGAGGAGATCAGTAGCGTCAGAGACGCTGATAGCCGGGTCGATCAAAAACGTTACGTCGTCAACCGTGACAAACGGTTCTTCGCTAGGGTCTCCATCTTCTACCACTGGTCCAACTATTACCTCTAAGAGTTGCTTCAGAGTTACTAAACCTGCAATACCTCCGTATTCGTCTACTACCATCACCAGAGATATCCCTTGTGTTCGTAGTTCAGAGAAAAGTGGTCCTACTTTCTTAGATTCAGGCACAAAATTAACGGTTCTTAGTAGGTTGGTTACGCTGTCATCATCTTCTAAGCGGTCTTTTGACAATGCTTGCACGATGTCTTTGACCGACAAAAGCCCCTTTACGTTATCAACGCTATCTTGGAAAACAGGGAATCGGGTATGGGGGTTTTGGTCGTATATTTTCAGGAATTCCGATAGCGTAGTGTCTTTTTCAATCCAGATTAGCTCGGGTCTTGGTGTCATGATTTCCGACACTCTTCGGTCTCCGAAGTGGAAGATTTTTTCGATCATATCAGCTTCTTCAACATCAACTACACCTTCCTCCTTTCCTAACGAAATCAGAGATCTGATTTCCCGTTCTGATACCAATCTATGAGTTGAAGCCTCTCCTCCGATTGCAGAAACTATTCGCATTAAAGACTGTAAAATTTTTACAAATGGAAAGAGAACTATCTCAACAAAATGTAGGGGTTTTACAACAAAAAAAGCGACTTTCTCTGAGTTGCGTGCGGCGAAACCTTTGGGTATCAATTCGCTAAATAGCAAGAGAAGAATGGTTATCGCAATCGTCGAAATCAAGACCGACATGTTGCTGTTGTCCATCCATTTAATGACCAAAGCTGTCCCTAATGCCGCTACTGCGGTATTAACTAGATTGTTCCCTAAAAGGACCGTAGAAAGAAAACGCTCGTAGTCTTGTGACAGGTCTAAGACTTTTTGTGCACCGGTAATTCTTGTTCTTACTAGGTGAATTATGCGGACCCGCTGGAGGCCAATGAAGGCTGTTTCCGATGCGGAGAAGAACGCGGAGAGAATCAGAAACAAAACCAGTAAGCCTATATTTATTAAGTCACTGTTGTCCATGGGGGAATTAACATTCTGCTTGCAATACTAATCGATGATAGCAAAGCCTCGGCCGTACTGCAAAGAACAAAGATGCAAATCGACCTTTTTTATATGGATTAACACCTCTATACTAATCCTGATGAATATCCTGGGGATAGAGACGTCATGCGACGAGACGGCGGTAGCCGTTGTGAAAAACGGGAACGAAGTGTTGTCCAATGTGATTGCTTCTCAAATAGAGATTCATCGAAGATTTGGAGGTGTTGTTCCGGAAGTTGCCTCCAGGCAACATGTCCTTCAAATCACTTCTACGATAACTGAGGCAGTTGATAAATCTGGGATATCTTTAGAGGAAATTGAGGCTGTAGCGGTAACCCACGGGCCTGGCTTAGCAGGAGCGTTGTTGGTTGGAGTGAATACTGCCAAAGCCTTATCTTGGGCTTTAGGCGTTCCACTGGTGGGCGTGAATCACCTAGAAGGTCATGTCTATGCTACCTGGTTAGAAGGGATGAAACCAGACTTAGATCCTGGTTTTCCTCTGCTATGCCTTATAGCTTCAGGTGGGCACACAGATCTTATTCTCATGAAAGGACATGGGAATTATAAATTGCTTGGCAGAACCAGGGATGACGCGGCGGGAGAGGCATTTGACAAGGCTGCCAGAATACTAGGCCTAGGTTTCCCAGGGGGGCCAGAGATCCAAAGGGTGGCCCGCGATATTGAACCAAAACAAAAACTCCCAAGAGCCTGGCTCAAGGGAACACATGATTTCAGTTTCAGTGGTGTCAAAACAGCACTGCTTCACAGAGCTCAATTAGAAGGAGTGTATCCAGTAGAAACTATAGATTCCGAACACAAACAGCAAATTATCGAAAATATGGCAGCTGCTTTTCAGGATTCCGTTGTTGATGTAATTGTAACTAAAACTCTCGCTGCCGCCCGAGAATA
>CAJXDJ010000100.1 GCA_913052045.1 uncultured Dehalococcoidia bacterium | reverse complement strand
ACGACCTATTCGTAGTAGGATACGGGGGCTGGGGGGAGAGGGGGCATTGTTGTGTGGCATAGCAACGAGAGGGGTTGGCGCAGCGTCGGTGCGTTTCCTCCGTCCTTAGTTCTGTTCGACGTTGGTACGTTCGAGAATTCTTGGAAGGGCTATCGAAGGTCCGTATTCCCCCATAGACATCAACGTTGGCATCTTTCTGGCATCAGGCACTCTATTTATGAATCCTGAAACCCCATCCACATCAAACGTCAGGCTGACCACGCATCGTGTATTTCCTGGCCAGATACCTACCATAGCTCCACCAATTAATGTTAATTTATAGTCGCTAGCATTTGTTTAATAAATGCAGTGGCTTCCGTTAGCGATACAGTGTTTGAATCGGATCCATTTCGAAACTTTATCTCGCAATTGCCATTCGCCATAGTGCGCCTGCTTACGATAACCCGTATTGGAAAACCCATAAGATCAGCATCGTTAAATTTTACGCCCGCACTTTCATCGATCCTATCGTCAAAAAGACACTCTATGCCATCTTCCCACAAGGACCCATAGAGACTATCAGAAGAATTTATTACATCCTCATCATGAAGATTCAACCCTACTAAATGAACACTGTACGGTGCGATAGGCGCTGGGAATACGATGCCTTTTTCGTCATGATTCTGTTCGATAGCAGCTGCTAACAAACGACCTATCCCAATCCCATAACATCCCATTATTACCGGTTGATTCTTACCCTCCTGATCCAGGAAATTTACCGCTAGTTTTTCTGAGAAGAATGTTCCAAGTTTAAATATGTGACCCACCTCTATACCCTTGAGGGATTGGAGGGGAGAATTACAATTAACGCACAATCCGCTTTCGTTTACTTCAGCTATATCAACAAGTTGGTCAACAGTGAAATCCCTGGACCAATTAATGTTTTTAAAATGCAGATCGGCTTTATTCCCTCCCGCTACATAATTCTGTCCAAGCTTTATGGAATTATCCCCTACCCATCTAATAGCTGTCATGCCCACGGGAGAAACGAAACCTGGAATTAATCCCGCCGATCTGATTTCCGCTGAATCGGCAAGCCTAAGTTCTTTGGCCATAAGAACATTTCCTAATTTAACATCATTTACTTCCAGATCTCCTCTTATAACTACGGCCACTATCCCCTTGTCAACCATGTATAGGATAGATTTCAATATCTGCTGACGATCAACTTTCAAAAATTTCTCAAGTCCGGATATAGTCGTAACCCCAGGTGTATGAATCTCTTCCAGTAACAACAATTCAGATGGAGGGAGTGTGGGATAATTGGATACGGCTTTTTCTAGATTCGCAGCATATTCACAGCTACTACAGGTGATTATAGTATCCTCCCCCGTGGCTGCAGGAAGTATGAACTCGTGAGATTCCTTTCCACCAATCGCTCCACTGTCGGCTTCGACCATAATCGCAGGTAATCCACATCGCCTGTAAATGTTTCTGTAAGCTATCGCCATTCTCTGGTAGTTCTGATCCAAACTTTTTTCATTGACATCCAAACTATAGGCGTCTTTCATGTCAAATTCCCTTGCCCTTATCAATCCAGCTCTCGGCCTAGGTTCATCCCTAAACTTAGTTTGGATTTGATAAATTATTAGGGGCATATCACGATAACTCTGAACATAACTTTTGCCGATCTGACTAAGAACTTCTTCATGTGTTGGGGCCAATACCATGCCTCGGCCACGCCTATCTTTTAAACTGAATAAGGTGTCACCAAAGGCCTGCTTCCGCCCAGTTTCTTCCCACAATTCTATAGGTTGTAAAACTGGCATCCTAACTTCTTGTCCGCCAGCCATTTCTATTTCTTCACGAATAATAGTTTCTATTTTTTTTATTGAGCGCCAAGCTAATGGCAGGTAGGTATATATGCCTGATGCTATTTGCATTACCATCCCTGCCCTAAGCATATACCTGTGACTGGGAGTATCCGCTTCTGAAGGATTGTTCCTCATTGTATGGGTTAGTAATCTACTGACTCTCATCTCTAAATCCTTTATACCTGATCTTAGGCCCGAATCCGAGTTACGTCGGAAAAGTATTTCCGATCAAACTATGTCTCATATCAGTCAGCTCGAGACTAAGTGTGCATTAAGATACTAAACCATATAGATGGTATATTCATCCCTACAAGATACATTTCTTTGGAAATTAGATCTTTATGTTAACTCAGTTGAGTGCAGCTATAATAGCCCAGAGTTCTCGAATTTTACGTCGGATAGCTTTTTCATCCAACGGTAATGGTCTCAGCTTTAAATAGCACTCGAGTTCGTAAATTGCTCTGGAATACTTACCAACTGCTCTAAAAACCTTTGATCTATCCTTAAAGTTCTGTCCATCCGTTGGTATTACTAGCTCGATCCTGTCTATGGCCGCAAGAGCTTGAATGTAATTATTGCTCTTCATGTGGACATTTATAAGGTTTAGTAGCTGGCGTACTAGGAACTCTCGCTTAGTCGTCACTTTAAAGCTCTGTTCTGTCAACACTACCTTGCCACCAAACATTTTATCGAAGAGTTCATAACACTCATCTTTGGTCAGTATCTTCCCATGGTTAAAGGGATCTAAATAGATCTGGTCCGACCCCTGTGTCCCTTTAATAAGCATGTGGCCCGGTAATCCGATGGGTTCAAAATATATACCTAGCCGCTTGCCAACTTCCATGTAAATCAGTGATAAGGAAATGGGTATTCCCTTTTTCTTATCTAGAACTTTATGAAAATAAATGTTATCCGCCAAATAATATTTGTCCAAGTTTCCGGTAAATCCCTGGACCACAGACAAAAACTTGCTCAGGCTCTTTATATTTGCCGGGAATGCAGCGGATGGACGCATATAATCACTAGCTGCGACGGCGAGAACATTTAATTCACCATAAATTTGTTCGAAATTTATTCCACCACAATCCTCATCTGCTATATACAATGAAGCTCTCAAAAGATCTAAGTCTTCTCCCAAGCGTCCTACAATTTCAGCAAAATTAGTTCGACTGTCGGAAAAACCCATTACCTATTGCAACCCCACCTTAATGTAATCCCTTAAGAACCTAGGAAGAAGGAATTTCTGCCTTACACTCTCTTTAGCTTTTTCGCCCATTACTATCCTTTTGTCTAAACTTGCCAATAATTCTACCGCTCTTTTCGCACACTGGGATTTATTGGCCACCAAAAAGCCTGTTTCTCCGTCCACAATTTGTATAGTTATTCCTCCGACATTACTACCTATTACAGGTGTCTGTTTCCACATAGCCTCGGTAATAGTTAATCCAAATCCTTCCCGTAAAGATTTTTGCAAGATTACCGGGGAGGCTTTTTGAAAAGCATTTACGACGGTATCCACCATCTCGATTGAAATATGTTCCTCGGTGTAGAGATGAACGTCCCGATCATTTGCAATATACTGCACAAGATCCGCATAAATAGATGCTCCTTCAGGATCATCGGTTGCATGAGATGCTCCTAAATATGCCAATTGCAACTCAGGAATTGCCCTTTTTGCAATTCTGTAGACATCAACTACGCCTCTGGGGTCTTTCCATGGATCAAACCTGGAAACCTGAGTTATAAATGGGCGCTCAACATCAACCCCCATCGAGGCCACGACATCCCTTGCTTGTTGTAAATCCATATATCGATTCTTGTCACTCAGAGGATCTATTGCGGGAGGAATAATGTTTACAGATTCTTCTGCTAGTCCTGACGGAACATATTGCTGTAACGAGAATACTAATTTATCGGCCAAAGAAATGTAGGGAATAAGTTTTCGTAACATTTTGACATTGGGTTTAGACAAGTCGATATGACACACCCAAACGACCATTGGTCTATTTTTCTTCGGTAAAACCTGCATGAGAGGTAAAAGTTGTGGATCATGGAGGAACACAACATCAGCTTCTATAGTAGATACGTCAAAATCACCCAAAGTTCCCCCATATGAAAAGTACTCGTCCTCTTCATTACGTGTCAGCTCCCCTTCGGCACCTTGCATAAGATTATGAATTTTCTTGGTAACCTTGAAAAAGGATTCCGGAGGGGTTATGACAAACCAGTCAGTATCTATACCCAAGCCTTTACTAAGAGGCAATAATGATCTAAGAATCTCAGCTACTCCCCCGCCCATAGGAGTACTGTTTACATGAACAATACGCTCTGCCTTCAAAGTGTTTAATACTCCATCAAGTCCCTCAAGAATATGACGGGGTACAACTTCTCTATAAGGACGAAAATCTTTTGGCTCCATTCCCATCTTCCGAAACATGCGAAACCTCACTAAAGCATTAGACATATTGATTCTAGTTGTTGATACCTAACGAGGCAACGGCATAATTGGTACACCAGGGGTAATGGAAACTAATGAAATTCCTAAAACTATAAGTTGGGTCCCGTTTGGGTTTTTATTGTCCAAGCGGGGGTAAGTGGTGCATCAAGCGCATCGGTTCCTATTTAGATAAATCAATAAATCAGCCACCCAACTACCACAAGGCAACAAATAGTTCCGATAAGCCAAGTGTACCTATGTCAGTCCCATTCTTTTCATCCCATCTAGGACTAAGTACGATCCAAAATATCCCGAATATCCTCAAATTGAGACACCAACCAGTATATAATATC